>JALQTA010000020.1 GCA_023264145.1 Minisyncoccota bacterium
CTGGTTAATGAAGTCCAAAAGACTTATAGAGATCAGGGAGTTGAAGTTCATGACAAGCATGTTGAAATGATTGTTCGACAAATGACTTCACGATATATGGTAACCGAAGCGGGAAAATCTACCTACTTGAAGGGACAGACTATTACTCGAGATCAATTACTAGAATTTAATCAAACAGTTGAAGCAAAAGAAGACCTCATTCAAGTAGATCCATTACTTCAAGGTATTACGAAAGTTGCATTGAATACAGAAAGTTTCTTGTCTGCAGCATCTTTCCAAAATACAACTAAAGTCTTGATAGAAGCGGCATTGTTTGGAAAGGAAGATCATCTTCGAGGATTGAAAGAAAATGTCATCATTGGAAGACTTATTCCAGCAGGTACAGGATTTGATGCAAAAAGGTAGACAGAATAGCCTATATTTTGTATACTTAAATCAGAGAAAATAAAGATACATATATGAATCGAAGAACCATTATTATTTGGGGAGCTATTATAGGTATAGCCATTATTGGAATCGTAGCTACCTATATATTCCTTGGAAATAATGGTTCTTTTGATACCGTAAGTCAAGAAGAAGATCCTTCTAATGAACAATCTATAGATCTAAATAATACAGATACGACTAACTCAGTCAATACTGCAATAGATCCTAACCAAGGAAGTGGCGATTATTATTATTGGAGTATTATGCCAACAGAACTAAAGAGTAAGTTACCAGAGCCTAATAGATCTGTTTCTATTGATCATTTTTATTCTTCAGAGTTGGGAATAGCTCTTTCTTATGAGGTACGTTCAATTAAAGATACTATTTCATTAACCCTTCAAAATGATGGGAGAAAAATATTTTTATATCCATTTGATAAAACCAAAGAATCAGGTCAATATATTGAGATTATAAATATACTTTCGGAACAGAGGTTTAATGAAATCAGTGACATTATTTTAAATATATCACTCAATGAAGCACAAAGACAACAATGTGTGGTACGTCAAGATGGTGTTCGATATAGTATTATTGCAAAAAACTCTTCTGTAAAAGATTCAACAGCTATATGTGGGCCATATGCCAAAGGAAATAATCAATTTTTTATTAAACCTCGTGAAGATGGATTGGCCACGAATAAGCTCGTATTTGTATCAGCAGGAGATAAAGAATTAAGCTATGATGGAACATTTCAGGGTAAATATTGGTATGAGTCAGTGGTTGTAGAGTAATAGTTTTGACAAAAATAGATTTTTAGACTATAATACACAAAGACTGTGTGCCGATATAGCTCAGTTGGTAGAGCGCACCCATGGTAAGGGTGAGGTCATCAGTTCAATCCTGATTATCGGCTCCCCTAAACTATATAATGATATTACTATGAGTCAAGATAACTTAATCAAATTACAGTGTACAGAAACTGGTAGAATTGGATATTATACCCGAAAGAATAAGAAAAAAAACACGGAGAAGTTGGAGTTAAAAAAATTCAACCCTGACTTACGCCGTCACACATTGCATCGAGAAATGAAGAAATAATAGTTATAACAAAGGAGAGGATAGAAAGTCCTCTCCTTTGTTTAGAGTTTAAGATGTTTGGCACTGGGTACAAATTCCTTGTATTTCAAATGAATGAGATATAGGTATTCCAATAGATGTGATAGACTCAAGAATAGGTTTCATCATACATATATCTATATCTATAATGCGATGACATTGAGTACAGGTAAAGTGATGATGATGGGGTATGAATTGAGAGGAAAGTTCATACATAGCTGATTTTTCTCCATAGACAATATCAAGTATCTGAATATTATGTAATTTATCAAGTATTCTATGAATGGTGGACAAATTTATAGAGGTATTATCTTGTATTTTATCGTAAATATATTTAGCATCAATGGGTTCTTGATATGAGACAATAGTATTTAATACCAATTTCATATGAGGAGTTATTCGTACTCCCGCTTGCTTGATATGCTGATAAACCTTATTCAGTGTCTCCATTAAGCATATACTAGTAATAATGCAGGCACAGTAGGAATCGAACCTACGACGATGGTTTTGGAGACCATTGTTATACCATTTAACTATGCGCCTAAGTTCTTTTAGTATACCGATAAATATTCTTTTTGGCAAGCTATATAACTAGATACTAATCTTGACTGTGGATAATATTATTGTTATTATAGATATAGTACATTCAATAAAATTCTCGTAGTATTAGAATAAATTATCCCTTCTAAGTTAATAAAGTAAAAATAGTCTTGACTATAAGAAGTAATATTGATATTATAGAGTTAGAACGTTGTAAAAAAGCGGGTATCGTATAAAGGCTAATTATCTCTGCCTTCCAAGCAGATGATGAGGGTTCGAATCCCTCTACCCGCTCATTCATATTCAAATATAAAAATGAAATATAAAAATTATATATTGTCTATACAAATCGTAGGGTTGGTTATATTAGGTTTTTTTAATACAGCTTCAGCTCAAATAGAGTATACATCCTTTACCAACTTTCCAGGAGTTGGAAGAATATCATCATTATGTCAGTTGATTACTGCATTATGGTACTTAGGCTTTGTAGTATTATTTACCTCGGTATTAGGAATGTTTATTTATGGAGGCTTTATGTATGTAACTGCGGGAGTAAATGCGGGGAAAGTTAATCAAGCAAAAGAAATATTTACGAATACTATAATAGGATTAGTAATAGGACTTTCTATATTTATTATCCTCAATATTATTAACCCAGGATTATTACAAGGAAATTGTAGTATCCCTTCTGTGGGTAGTGGGGGAAGTGGTGGCGGTCTTGGGGGATCATCTGGAACTGCAGAAATAATACCAAAACCTGGAGAAAGTGTTTTTCCAGTAACTGGTGTTTATCAATGTCCTGGTCCACGAACAAGTTTTGGTAATGCTAGAGGTAGGCTACATGCTGGAGTTGATCTTACTCCTCCTTTAAGTACTGTGTCAGATGCTCAAGCTAGACAGCTTCCCATACTGGCATTTAGAGATGGTACGGTGACAGAAGTAGGGGGATCCTTTGGAGTGGTAAGAATAGATCATGGTGAAGGTTTATCTACAAGATATTTACACAATAGCCGAATACTAGTTTCTAATGGACAAAAAGTTACTGCTGGTCAAGAGATTGCAAAAATGGGTGATGCAGGAAGTCCTGGAGTTATTCATTTGCACTTTGAGGTTCTTCGAAATGGTAACCCCGTTGATCCCGCTCCAGTTATATTTGGAGCTGATAAAAACCCTGATCCATCTAAAGTAAAGGTCACAGGATCACCCAATTGTGTTGGTCAGAATGTCTAGGCCTATTTGAACTTTCCTAAAAATCAGCGTATACTATAAAGACAGACTAATCGATAGAAAATAGAGTATATGACATTTTTACAAAAATTATTTGGAGATCCTAATCAAAAAACATTATCTAAAATTCAGCCCTTTGTAGATGAGATTAATTCACTTGAAGATGAGTGGAAATCTAAATCTGATGAAGAGATTCGTGCTAAAATAGTTGAATTAAAATCAGAAGTACAGCATAAGGGAGTAAGTTTAGATGAGATTTTACCAATAACCTTTGCTTTGGTTCGTGAAGCTTCTGTCCGAACATTAGGTCAGAGACATTTTGATGTTCAGTTAATTGGAGGTATTGTATTGCATCAAGGAAAAATTGCGGAAATGCGTACTGGAGAAGGAAAAACTTTGGTAGCAACTCTCCCTACGGTATTAAATGCCTTGACTGGACGGGGCGTTCATATTGTGACCGTGAATGATTATCTAGCCAAACGAGATGCGGTTTGGATGGGGCAAATTTATCATTTCCTTGGATTATCTTTGGGAATAGTAACGGGAGAAGGTGCTTATCTATATCAAGAAATTTCGGCTGAGGATAAAGAGCGAGATGAGAAGGGTTCCTATGAGGTGGAGCAAGAGTTTCTTATCTCTGCTAGTCGTAGAGAAGCTTATGCAGCGGATATTACCTATGGAACAAATAATGAATTTGGGTTTGATTATCTCAGAGATAATATGGCAATTTCTGAGGCTAATATGGTACAAAGAGAATATTACTTTGCAATTGTTGATGAGGTAGATAGTGCTTTGATTGATGAGGCGAGAACCCCTCTTATTATTTCTGCACCAGATACTGATTCACCTGCGTTATATAAAACATTTGCCTCTATTGTTCCTACTTTAAAACCAGATACTGACTATACGGTAGATGAAAAAATGCGTACGGTAAATATTACTGAATTAGGAATAGATAAAGTTGAAAAAGCCTTAAATATAACGAATATTTATGAGGAAAAAGGGATTGCCTTTGTGCATCATTTAGAACAGGCGTTGAAAGCTCAGGCATTATTCCAGCTAGATAAGGAGTATGTAGTAAAGGACGGAGAGATTATAATCATTGATCAATTTACGGGAAGAATGACACCAGGAAGAAGGTATTCAGAGGGATTGCATCAGGCTTTGGAAGCAAAAGAAGGTGTTACGATACAACAAGAGTCTAAAACTCTTGCAACGATTACCTTACAAAATTACTTCCGTATGTATGATAAGCTTGGAGGTATGACGGGTACGGCGGTTACTAGTGCTGAAGAGTTTCATAAAGTGTATAATTTGGATGTGGTAGTTATGCCAACCAATAAACAAATTCAGAGAAAAGATCTCCCTGATGTGGTGTATAAAAATGAAAAGGCAAAATTTACTGCAATCGCAAAGAAGGTAAAAGAATTATCTCAAACAGGACAGCCCGTATTATTAGGAACTGCTTCTATTGAAAAAAGTGAGCAGCTTGGTAAGGTTTTTGATAAATTTGGATTAAAATATACTATTCTTAATGCTAAGCAGCATGAGGCTGAGGGGCTTATTATTGCTGATGCTGGGAAGCGAGGAGCTATTACTATTGCGACTAATATGGCGGGTCGAGGTGTCGATATTAAGTTAGGAGGATCAAATGCAACAGAAGAACAAAAACAAGAAATTCTTAATCTAGGAGGGTTATATGTAATTGGAAGTGAACGACATGAAGCACGGAGAATAGATAATCAGCTCCGAGGTCGTTCTGGTCGTCAAGGTGAGGTGGGAGTTACACAATTTTATCTTTCTCTAGACGATGATATTATGCGTATTTTTGGGGGAGATCGTATTAAAAGTCTGATGGAAAGATTTAATTTTCCTGAAGATGAGCCTATTGAAAATGTTCTCATTGCTAAATCTATTGAGAGTGCTCAGACAAAGATTGAAGGGTTTCATTTTGATTCTCGTAAACATTTACTCGAATATGATGATGTGATAAATAAGCAAAGAGAAATTATTTATAAAAAGCGTCGTGATATTTTATTACATCAAGGTGATATTCAAACTCAAACAGAAGATTTGTTGCGTGAAAATATTTATAAAATTGTATCTTTTTATACTTCAGCTGAAAGTACTCGAGAATGGGATATAGAAGCTATAACAAAAGATATAGAGGGATTAGTGGGAAATAAGATTAATTTTCAATCAACTTTAGAAAGTATTCGAGATCAAGAAAGTACTCTTGATATCAAGAAGGAATCTATCATTGATACCTTAATGCAAACAGTACTTGCTATCATACAAAAAAGATTTGAAGCAGTTGATCAATCCCAATATCGAGCAATTCTTTCATCAGTATATATTCAGACTATTGATAATATTTGGATGGAACATCTGGAGGTAATTGATTATTTGAAAACAGGTATTCGACTACGTGGTTATGCTCAGAGAGACCCGTTAGTTGAATATAAAAATGAAGCATTTATGCTTTTTGAAAAACTTCTGAGTTCTATTAAACAAAATTATATTTCTACCATTCTCCGTATTGAGCCTACTCCTCAAATAGCAGCAAACCCTATGAATACAGTTGTTGCGGGAGAAAGTCTTCCTAGAGTGGGACGAAATGACCCCTGTCCTTGCGGAAGTGGTAAAAAGTATAAAAAATGTCATGGTAAATAATACCTATAATATATCAATATGCAAAAATGGCTTAATAAAAACCCAAAATTAATCTTCCCGCTAGGTATTATCCTCTTTTTAGGAATAGGTGTGTCTTTTTATATGATATTTATCAAAGAAAATGAGAGAAATGTTATGGATTTTCAATCTTGTGTTGAATCTAAAAAGGGTATTATTCGTGAAACATATCCTGCTCAATGTGAATATAATGGACAGACGTATATTGAAGATATAGGGATGAATGCTGATCAGAGTAAAAATGGAGAAGGGATTAACCTAGATCTTCCTGAAAATGAAAGGTCTCAAATTGAAGCTTGGCTTGAAAAAAATAATTATAATCAATATGGAGATAGTGTAGATACTATGTATACGGGAGGAACCCCTTTATTTGATGAGGCAAAAGGTACATATATCCCACTGTATGAATATTTAGTTAATAAATATCCAGATAAACCATGGCTTAAGGTTGCGGATCAATCAGTAGATAAGCCGATAAAGACTAATGATAATTTACCTGTTAAATCATTCACATCGGTCAAAAATTGGATAACCTTTAATGATCCTAATTTTGAATTACAATATCCAGATTTTATTAATCTAGCAAGTGAGAATGGGTATCCAGTCAGAATGACCAGTACTGATGGCTTTGAATTTCTCATTTATGTAGATACTAAAGTTCCTCAATATACAGAAGGTACGTGTGAGAAGAAACAAGACGTAGATGAATTAGGTGTTTATTTATGCTATAATAAAACCATAGCGTATCAAGAAATATATCAAAGAATGCTCGATTCCTTTGTTGCTAGATAGAAAAGATGTATGTATAAAAAACGTAAATTAGATAATGGATTGACAATTATTGGAATTCCTTTAAAAGATTCTAAAACTACTACCGTATTAACCTTAGTAGGAGCTGGATCTCGATATGAATCTGATACAGAGAGGGGATTATCCCACTTTTTGGAACATATGATGTTTAAAGGGACAAAAAAACGCCCTAATGCTAAAATTATAGCACAAGAATTAGATGGATTGGGAGCTTCATATAATGCTTTTACAAGTTATGAATATACGGGATATTGGGTGAAGGTACGTAATCAAAAAAAATACATTGCATTAGATGTGATTGCTGATATTTTCCAACATTCATTACTACAGGAAAGTGATATTTTAGTAGAACGAGGAGCCATTACGGAAGAGTTGAATATGTATTTGGATATGCCAACTCGACAAATACACAGTGACTTTCAGGAATTGCTTTATGGAGATACTCCATTAGGAAGGCCTATTATTGGAACTCGTGACTCTATTCACTCTTTTCAAAGGCAAGACTTTGTAGATTATATGTCTCAAAAATATGTCACAGCAAATACCTATGTTATTATTGCTGGTGAGGTTGATACAGCAATTCTAGATAAGGTGGAGGCTTCATTTCAGCAATCAGGGAGTCAATATGATGTTCCACAAAAAGAAGCAATACAGATTCAGCAACAAGAATGTAATATATCTATTAGACACAAGAAAACAGATCAAACCCATTTGATGATGGGATTTCATACTCCTTCTATTCATACATCAGATAGATATATAGCAGGATTAGCTAGTACTATTTTGGGAGGATATATGAGTTCTCGATTATTTACCGAAATAAGAGAAAAACGAGGACTATCTTATTATATTAGAGCGGATAGCCATCAATTTGATGATACAGGATTTTTTGCAATTAATACGGGTGTTCAGAATAATAAAGTATTAGAAACTATTACACGGATAGTCAAAGAGTTAAGAGAAATGAAATCATATCAAGTTTCAGATAAAGAGCTCTCCATTGCCAAAGAACATATACAAGGACAGTCCGTAATGGATTTTGAATCGAGTGATGAAATTGCAGCCATCGTAGGGATGAATGAGTTATTACTCAAAAAGCCTTTTGACTTAGAAGAAGAAATGAGTCACTTTATGGCCGTTACGAAAGATCAAATTATGGAATGGATGATTACATATGCTCAATCGTCATCCATGAACATTGCTTTGATTGGAGATATTTCACCTACAGAAAATCAAAGCATTAAACAAATAGTATCTGCACTATGATATATCTTGATACGCAAGCAAGTACTCCTATTCATCCAGAAGTAAGTCAAAAGGTACGGGAAATAATGAATACGTGTTATGCCAATCCTCATAGTCAGCATTCAGCAGGGCAACAGGCAATGCATATCATTGATATGTCTCGTAAATCTATTGCGGACCATTTAGGGGTAAAATTTTCGGAAATCGTTTTTACGAGTGGAGCGACAGAAAGTAATAATCTTGCAATACAAGGAGTTATTAAACAAGCATTAACGAAGCAAGATAGGGTAGAAATTATTACTACTCCCATTGAGCATAGCTCAGTCATAGAAACGATACGAGTATTGGAGAATAATTATCCTGGACGGGTAAGCTGTAAGCTTATCCCTATAGATTCTACTGGGGTAGTGAAGACTGCCGATATTGAAGATCTCCTTACCATGGATACCGTATTAGTCAGTGTCATTCATGCTAATAATGAAATAGGAACAATACAACCTATTCGTGATATCGGAAGAATGCTTAAGAAATACCGACCAGAATCTGAATATCCTCTTTTCCATTCAGATGGAGCTCAAGCAATATGGTCAGAAAAATTACAATGTCAATATAGTAATCTAGATCTATACAGTATATCTGGACATAAAATGTATGCTCCCAAAGGAATTGGAGCTTTGTATGTTAAAAAAAATACTCCTATTCAACCGATTATGTATGGTGGTGGGCAAGAATATAATCTTCGTCCAGGAACCTTAAACGCTCCTTTGATTGCGGGCTTAGGGTATGCATTTTCTCTACTCCAGAGAGATGATCATGAACAGATCTTACTCAATATAAAAACTCTTAGAGATGCTTTTCTTCACCATTTACTCACTATTGAAGGAGTAACTCCTAATGGAGATCTCAATAATCGTTTACCTCATAATATTAATATTTTTATTCCTCATAAAGCAGCAGATGAAATGGTAATTCAGGCGGACTTAGCTGGTCTTGCCATTTCGGCAGGATCCGCCTGTCACAGTGGAGCGCTGCAAGAATCCTATATTATTCAAGCTATTGCACCTGATAATCCTATACAAGCATCCCATAGTATTCGACTATCCTTATCACAATATACTACCGAGGAAGATATTCAACAAGCCTTTCATATTATTAAATCATTAATCTAATTATATGCTTAATAT
>JALQTA010000021.1 GCA_023264145.1 Minisyncoccota bacterium
GATGATGTTCCTTATATTGTAAAAAGGATACAAACACATATTGGAAAATGGGCAACAAGGGAGATATTTATTGCTACTATGATGGGAATGTTTATGTACTCTATTTTAGCCATTTTAGGTATGAGATATGCAGTATTCTTATCTCTCCTCACAGCACTAGGAGGATTAATTCCCTTTATTGGACCTATTTTATCCATGGGGCTTGTTATTATCTATGTGTCTCTTCAATCATCTTTGCTCGGGATCGCAGTGATATTATTGATTGTAAGCTTATATATTATTAAACAGGTATTATTACTACCCATTGTCTTTAATAAAGGATCTATGCATAATCCTCTTGTGATTATTATTTCTCTTATGGTTGGGGGCGTGATAGCGGGTCCTTTAGGAGTGATTATTGCTATGCCAGTAGTATCCCTTGCTCGTATTGTATATGATGATATTCAGCATTATGATTAAGAGTAAATTTCCTCATATCTTGGTATTTGATATAGAAACTATAGGAAATATTTCAAGCCCTAATTTTGTAGATGAAATGGAGCTGACAGTCGTTGGTGTATACCATTATGCACGTGATGAATATCAAACCTATTTTCTTGATGAATTGCCTCAATTAGAAGCAGATCTTAAACAGGCAGAATTATTAGTAGGCTTTAATAACGATCACTTTGATACTCCTATTTTAAATAAATATTATTCTTTTGATCTTCATTCTATTGCTTCTTTTGATATTTTGAGAGAGTTTCGAGCGAAAACAGGTAAAAGAATAGGACTTGATGCTATTGCGGGGATGACATTAGGGGAATATAAATCGGGAAGTGGAAGTAATGCAATGAATTTATATGAAGAAGGTAAATTACAAGAATTAGCAGACTATTGTCTTAATGATGTGAAATTAACCCGTAATTTATTTGAATATTGTATTTCTAAAGGACATTTAGTATACCCTTCACGAGATGGTTGGTTGAGGCTTAAAGCGGATATGATATATGATATTGATGAATTTATTGAGAAAAATACTCATAAGTCTCAATATAGTTTATTATAGACAAATATATTTACCTATGATAAAATAAACAAGGCTCTATTTTATATTCATTCATTTAGCCGAAATAGCTCAGCTGGTAGAGCAACCGCCTTGTAAGCGGTAGGTCGGGGGTTCAAGTCCTCTTTTCGGCTCCATGTATTGTTTATGAAAATGATCTTTTGGGCAGATGGCGGAGCAGTCAAACGCATCGGTCTGTAAAACCGACGCCTTTTCAGGCTACGTAGGTGCGAGTCCTACTCTGCCCACATATATATCAGAGTATAGTTGCAAAATACCATATTTTGTGTATACTATTTGAGTATATAAAAAGTTAGGGTGCATAGCTCAGTTGGTAGAGCAGAGGCCTTTTAAGCCTTTGGTCGGTGGTTCGAGCCCACCTGCACCCACATAATTACTATCAAATGCTTTTTTGTTCTTGACAGTGTTAGGCTAATATCGTACAATAACTATATTAGCAATCTTTGATTTAGACTGCTAAAAATTGCAAATATTAAGGTTAAATGAAGATAATATGAAGATACAACCATTATTTGATAAAATTGTGATTCAACCTCAAAAAGCTGAGGAAAAGACTGCAAGTGGAATTTATATTCCTGATACTGCTAAACAAGATAAACCACAGTTTGGGAAAGTAATAGCAGTTGGAGAAGAATCTAAAATAGTTAAAATCGGAGATACGGTGGTTTTTGCTAAATATGGACCAACGGAACTGAATATAGAGGGTGAAGAATACCTCATTGTCAAAGAAGAAGATATTTTGGCTAAAATATAATAGATAATAATTAAGAATACCTATATGTCTGCAAAATTAATTTCATACAGTGAAGAAGCTCGAAGAAAACTTTTAACAGGAGTTGATAAGATTGCCGATGTAGTTAAAGTTACCTTAGGGCCAAAAGGACGTAATGTTGTTTTAGATAAAGGATTTGGAGCTCCCATTATTACCAAAGATGGAGTAAGTGTAGCAAAAGAAGTTGAGTTAGAAGATAAATTAGAAAATATTGGAGCCTCAATTGTAAGAGATGTGGCTTCTAAAACAGCTGATGTTGCTGGAGATGGAACCACTACTTCTACTATTTTAGCAAGAAGAATGGTAGCAGAAGGATTTAAAAATGTCACTGCTGGAGCAAATCCAATGGAAATTAAAAAGGGAATTGAAAAAGGAGTGCATAAAGTTGTTGAAGCCTTAGTAGCATCATCAGAACAAGTAAAAGATGATAAAGATCGTATTAAACAGGTGGCTACAATATCTGCAAATGGTGATGAAACTATCGGAAAAGAAATTGCTGATGCAATGGAAAAGGTTGGTGCTGATGGGGTGATTACCGTAGAAGAAGGGCAAACCTTTGGTATTACCAGTGAAGTAGTAGAAGGAATGCAATTTGAAAAAGGATATGTATCTCCTTATATGGTGACCAATTCCGAAAAAATGATTGCTGAAATGGACGATGCATATATTTTGATTACGGATAAGAAAATCTCATCTATTCAAGATATATTGCCTGTTCTAGAAAAAGTAACTCAATCAGGAAGAAAAGAAATTGTGATTATTGCTGAAGATGTAGAAGGAGAAGCTCTTACTACCCTTGTTCTTAATAAAATGAGAGGAGGATTCTCAGCACTTGCAATTAAAGCTCCAGGATTTGGTGATAATCGAAAAGAAATGTTAAAAGATATTGCTATTCTTACAGGAGGTCAAGTGATATCAGAAGAATTGGGTCTTAAATTAGAAACAACTGATTTAGAGTCCTTGGGAAGAGCAAAGAAAGTCATCTCAGAAAAAGAGAAGACTATTATTGTAGCTGGAGACTCTGATGAAAAAGCGATTCAACATAGAGTAGATCAGATTAAAATGCAAATTACTCAAACCGACTCAGAATATGATCGAGATAATCTCAAAAAGAGATTAGGTAAATTAGCTGGAGGTGTTGCAGTAATCAAAGTTGGAGCTGCAAGTGAAGTAGAGCAAAAAGAAGTTCAAGATAGAATTGAAGATGCTCTTGCTGCAACAAGAGCAGCAGTAGAAGAAGGAATTGTTCCGGGAGGGGGAACTGCTTTGATACGTGCAATTGATGCTCTCAATACTCTTAAATTAACAGGAGATCAAAAAGTAGGACTTGATATTTTGAGAGTTGCAATGGAAGAACCAGTAAAAATGATAGCTAATAATGCTGGAGTAGAAGGTTCAGTTGTGGTAGAGAAAGTTAAAGAAGCAAAAGGAAATATTGGATATAATGCCGCCACCAATACCTATGAAGATATGGTAAAAGTGGGTATTATTGATCCTACTAAGGTGACGAGAACAGCCTTACAGAATGCAGCCTCAGCAGCAGCAACCTTATTAACAACGGAAGCTGTTATTACTGATTTACCAAAATCAGATGATGACTCAAAAGGAATGCCACCAATGGGTGGAATGGGGATGCCAGGTATGATGTAATCTCATAAAAAAGTGATGTGTCTCTATAAGATACATCACTTTTTTATTATGGTGACGAGATTGCTAAAATGGGATTAATTAGGTATACTACAACATATAAGTAATAATAAGAATATATTATGATTAAAGAACAAACACTTGTTATTGTTAAGCCAGATGGAGTGCAAAGAGGTCTTATAGGAGATATTATTTCTCGTATAGAAAGAACAGGACTCAAAATTACTGCTTTAAAACTTATAATAGCTCAAGAAGATACCTTATGGAAGCATTATAATAAAGATGATGCTTGGTTCATAGAAAAGGGAAATATTGCAATCAAATCTCGACAAGAGCAAGGATTACCTATAGAAAAAGAAGCAATTGAATATGGAAAAGATATTCTAAGAGGGAATATTGAATTTCTCATGTCTGGACCAATAATTCCTTTTGTTGTTCAGGGAAATCAAGCTGTTGGTATTGTGAAAAAATTAGTAGGAGGTACAGAACCGCTAACCTCTGATGTAGGTACTATAAGAGGGGATTATACGGTAGACACGTATGCATTGGCAAATTCTTCTTCACGAGCAGTTCGGAATTTGGTACATTGCTCTGATCAAGTGTCAGAAGCAGAGCGAGAAATTCAATTATGGTTTTCTGAAGAAGAAGTTGTTAAATATCGTCTTGCAAATGAGAGAATTCTCTATGATGTAAATCTAGACGGAATTTTAGATTAGGGGAATTATTTCTTTTTTGAATCAACTAAGGCTTCAGTTTTTCCCTTTAAAAATATTTTTAATACAATAAAGATAGAGAAGGAAACAATCACAAAGTTAATAACTTGATTCAAGAATAACCCATACATAATAATGGGAGCATTTGCAGCCTGGGCTTCTGCTAAAGATCCAAAAGATCCTCTAAGAGAAATATATAGGCTAGAAAAATCGGTACCACCTAGGAGAAGTCCAAAAAATGGCATAATAAGGTCTTTTACCAGAGATTGTACTAAAGAGTTAAATGCTGCTCCAATAATAATACCTACCGCTAAATCAACTACATTTCCTTGAAGAGCAAACGCTTTAAATTCTTTAAAAAAACTAAAGCTTTGTTCCTTAATCATATGAGGATCAATTTCTGGAACGAATTGAGGAATTTGGCTGGCTTTCTTTTGGATTGATTTAATTGTGTCTTTTGCTTGCTTCATGATAGTAGATTATAGTATGGCTTTAGTATATACCAGGGAGATATCTTTGTGAAGTATTGAGTTGGTAGGTCTCTTCATATTATGATATAATAAGCAAAGATAGTTATCCTTAATATGAAGCTACAATTACCATCAAAATATATATATTATGCTCTTATAGTAGTTGCTATAGGGACTCTTATAGTAGGGTATAGTAGTCAAAGAAGTCAAATTTCAGAATTCAGGCAAGAACAAATACAGCGAAATAATTTAATTTCTCGAGAATCAATAGAAGAGCCCGTATTAGATGGTCTGAAGCCACAAATTATTAATATTAATCAAAAAAAACAGACATTATATCTCCCAGATATTATGACTATTAGTGTTTTGAGCGAAGGATTTGAATCCCCTCAACTCATTAAATCAGATGATAAGGGGAATTTATTTGTAACGGATAATAAATCAAATAGTTTATATATTCTTCCTGTATCAGATCCTCAGAATCCACAAAGAGTAGATACGAATTTAAATGGAGTATATGGGCTTGACTGGTATAAGGGAGTAGTATATGTAGTTACCCAGAATAAAGTAATTGGATATACGGATATTGAATCTGATGGTACCTATAAAGAACGAAAAACATTGATTGATAATATCCCTACTCCAAAGAGAGGAAGCTTTAATACTATTGCAATAAAAAATGATAGAATTTTAGTCGGTATTCCTGCTAATTGTGAAAGTTGTAAACCAAAAGACCCTCGGAGAGGAAGTATTGTATCCTATGCACTTGATGGGAGTGATGAAGAATTATTTGCACAAGGACTGAAATTTATGACAGACATATTGCCCGTAGATGAATCTCTCGTGGTAACCGATATTGGGAGGGATGGAATTGGTAATAATTTGCCCCAGGTGGAGGTAAATCGAGTGGAAAAAGGAAAAGATTATGGATGGCCGTATTGTTATGAGTCAACTAATACTGATCCTAAATATCCAGAAAAAACGGATTTTTGTAATACTAAATCTGAACCTTCAATTACTACCTTGCCTCAAGGGAATAATATTCGAGGATTTGATTTAATTCCTGCTACCTTTCTGAAAGATTTTGAAGGAAAGTATGTTTTTGTATATCAGGGAGGAGAAAATAAATCTATTCCTAAAGGATATAAGGTAGTGATTAAGGATAGTAGTAATCAAAGTTCAGCTCTTAATCTTATTACTGGATGGTTGTCTGAAGATGGTACTGCGTGGGGGCAACCAACAGGAGTGACCTTTGATAATACGGGAGCTATGATTATCACTGATCAATTGAATGGAGTTATTTATAAAGTAGCTAAAAAATAATGTTATCTAAAAAACGTACCATTACTTCCGCTCTTATGGCTTTTGTCCTTGCCTCAGTATGTGTAGGTATTGGAGCTTGGGCTTTATCACATTATTCTAAAGATATTCCCCTTATACAGAATATTAATCCCGTTAAACAATCAGAGGCAGTAAGTAAACCTGCAGTTGAAACGGTGTTATTATTGGGAAAGGGAGGTGAAAATCATGATGGGGGAGATTTGACTGATACCATTATGATTGCTCAGATATTAAATGAAAAAAAACAGATTCATCTTATCTCTATACCAAGAGATTTTCTTGTTTTTGATGAAAGGGGAAATTATAGTAAAATTAATGCTGTATATGTTCAAGCAAAAAATACAGGCAAAAGTGATGAAGAAGCAATTCAGGCTCTTAAAGATGTCTTAACCAAGATAACAGGAATTTCTCTTGATCATTATGCTCAAATTGATTTTGATGGATTTGTATCTCTTGTTGATACCCTGGGTGGAGTAGAGGTAGATGTTAAAGAGCTTATTGATGACCCTTATTATCCCGGACCTAATTATAGTTATCAACGGTTTACTATACAACCTGGTATACAAGTATTGGATGGGGCTACGGCACTTAAATATGCTCGAAGTAGATATACTTCAAAAGGGGGAGATTTAGATAGATCTCGTCGTCAACAACAAATTTTGAGCAGTGTCAGAGACAAAGCATTTACACTGAATCCTATTTTAGATGCACCTAAAATTCTTTCTATTATCTCTACCGCACAAAGTTCACTTACTACAGATTTGTCATTAAATGATATGCGACGGTTATATGATACCTATAAAGATAGTCAGGATTATGAACTTTTTTCTTTAGTTGTGGGGGAAAATTTGCTTACCGGTAATATTAAAGAAGGATATAGACAATTTGGGAATAGTAGAGGATATATTTTGGAGCCCCGTATAGGTGAGCAAAATTACCTTGAAATTCAAGAAGAAATTGCAAATATAGCGTCACAAGAAGAGTATAATACGAAGATTGAATCATTGGTAAAATCTAACCAAAAACTTGAGATTATATGGGGAGAAGAAATATCTACTTTAGACAAAACTCATATAGTTCAATTTTTGAGAGCTCGGGGATTTGTAGTAGATACTACGAATTTAAATGTCTTAGACTTAGAAATTATTCCTACAGAAAATACTCTTTATAGAGGAAATAATCCGTATAGTGGGGTAGAGGGAGAGGAATCTCTCTTAAATACCAGTATGTCTTATCTTTCATCTATTTTTCAGGCTAATACCGATACTAGCCAACCACTAGCCACAGATATTCCTGTATTATATATCTCTACTCCATTAACCTTCTAGGATATGAAATTAATCGTAGGTCTTGGAAATATTGGTCAAGAGTATATTCACACTTATCATAATGTGGGGTTTGAATGTATTGATTATCTTACCTCTCAAGCAAACTTTGAGTATAAGAAAAAGTTTTTAGGAGAAGTGTATCATCAGGCAGATACATTCTATCTTAAACCGCATACCTATATGAATCATTCAGGAGAATCGGTTTTGGCAATGAAGAATTATTATCAGATTGAAGAGCAGAATATTATGATTATTCATGATGACTCAGATATTCCTCTGGGAGAATATAAAATACATCAGGGGAGAGGAAGTGGAGGACATCATGGAATTAATTCTATTTTATCTCATATTTCTAAAGATATTACCCGTATACGGATAGGGATACGGGGGGAGCAATATATGGGATGGAAAGCAAAAGACTTTGTTCTGAGGAGTATCTCCTCAGAAGATAAGAATATCTTACAAACCGTATATCAAACGGTAGCAGATGAGATAAAAAGCCAAGCTATTATTTGATTTATATCAGAATATTCGATACAATAGATAAAGGTATTTTAGAGTAATGAATATGTCACTGAATGTAAAGAGCCCTCTTATTTATTTGTTAGGAAGCGATAAAGTTAAATTATTAAAAATATTTCTTCGGGATAAATCCCAGCTATTTACCGCCGAAGATTTAGCAGAAAAAACTCATATATCATTGAGTGCAATTAAGGCAGAGTTACGACAAGCAATCAAATATCATATCGTAGAAGAGCATAAAGATAAAAAACATATATCCTATAGTCTCAGTCCTATTGAAGAAGTATTAGCTTTAGAACAGGTAATATTTCGTCTTAGTGAGTCTTTCTTTGAAGCCTTAAGTCAAAAAATAGAGAAAGTAGGACAGGTAGAATTATGTATTGTCATGGGGCTATTTTTACAAAGACCTAAGGATAGATTGGATTTATTTTTGGTAGCAAATGAAATAAATGAAAAAAAGTTCAATACCCTGATTCAAGATATTGAATCAGAACTTGCGCAAGAAATAACCTATACCGTATTAAGTACCAAAGAGTTCGAATATAGAAAAAATATGTTTGATAAATTTGTCTCTGATGTCTTAGAACATAAACATTCCTATCGACTTATTGACAAATTAACGATTTCATCGGATAATTAGATAGTCACAATGCCTCGATAGCTCAGGTAGTAGAGCACAGGTCTGAAGAACCTGGTGTCGTAAGTGCAAGTCTTACTCGGGGCACATTATACACAATAACAATATCCAATACTATGCATACTAATCCTGCAATTTTTAAAGCATATGATATACGGGGGATTTATGGATCAGATTTAACCGATGAGACAAGTTATCGGTTAGGACGAGCTTTTGGACAATATCTCAAGCAGGAATATCCAGAAAAAGCAGATAATCTTACTATTGTTGTAGCCAAAGATATGCGAGATTCAGGTATTGCTCTTGAAACCCATCTCAAGCAAGGTTTAGCTGATGAGGGAGTATCTATTATCGATATAGGTATTTCATCAACTCCTATGATGTATTATGCTGTATTAGAATATAATACTGATGGGGGAATAGTAATCACAGCATCTCATAATCCAGCTGAATATAATGGATTTAAATTAGTCAAACAACATGCTATTCCTATTTCAGGAGAGACGGGAATATATCAGATGCGAGATATAGTAATAAATAGCCCTTTTGATATCCTTCATAAGGAAATATTAGTTGAGTATAAGCAAAATACCCTAGACGAATATATTCAGAATGTTCTTACCCATAGGGATACTTCACTTCGCATTAAACCTCTTCATATAGTAGTAGATACTGCCAATGGAATGGGATATCCTGCAATTAAAGCATTCTTGGATCATTTCCCTGAATTACA
>JALQTA010000022.1 GCA_023264145.1 Minisyncoccota bacterium
ATTACACTTTGGATTTTGGACATAATAGAGCTATTCTCTTTTGGTATAGTGAATAATAATATAAATGGATTGTCTTGATTAATATATTCACAGCTAAATCCTTCAGAGCTAGAAGCTATATCTATTGCTAATTCAATATTTTGCATAATTTGGTTGGCAGTTTGCCCACCAGCATAAATATTAAACATTGGAACTTCCAAATTTTCTTCTAATTCAGCGCCATTGAGTAGGGGGTTGAAGTTTATAATTGCTCCAAAAGCATGATGTAGATTTTTGGAATGTAATTCTTGAAAATGGAAGTGATGGGTTCTCACAGAGACTGCAGAATTTAGCTCTTGTAATCTAGTGGTCAGAATACTAGCAAAGCCAGAAGCATATCGCTCACTGGCTGAATCTAGGACTTTATCTTGATTTTGAAAGGTATTCCAAACTGCACTCAAAGGAGATCTTAGTGTTTTATTAGCTAATGTATTGGCTACAGCGCCACATTTGGAATGAGAAGAGACGACAATTTCCTCAATAGTTGGATTCTCTTCACAAATAGCAATAAGATCATCTGCCATTTTGAGTTTTTCCTCGGCTGACATAAGACATTCACAACCAGGAATTCCTAGTGATAATGCATGATGAGATGCGGTCAAATATTGTATTCGCTCATCAATACAAGGGAGCCAAATCATTTTAGGCCTTTTGACTAAACTGTCTTTGAGAATTTTATCTAAGTTTAAGCTATATTTATACTCAGACTGGTATTTTGTCCCATCAAGATGGAGAAACCCTTTTACATCTAATATATGAGATACGGGATTGCTATATAAGAGATTATTATAGGTCTGGGCATATTTTGACCATTCTAGACTACGATAAATCTCACAAGAATGAGAGGTGTCAGAGGTTTTCTCTTTTGGGGATAATAGTTTAGCTGGAAGGCTCATTACTGAGCTAAGATAGGTGTTTCTTGACATAAAAACAAAATAAATAAGGTTGTTTTGCAACCATAATAATGAAGGGTCTCTTTTTAACCTCAAATAGTATAGACTAAATATTCGTTTTTTGCAAAAAAAAATACCCCCGCCTACTCAGTTGCAGGGAGGGTACCGGTATGGATGGGGTGTTGAGAAAGGTTGAAAGAGATTTCGTGCCCTCCAATTTGGGGGGCAACTCTTTCGGCGAGGTCACGAAGGTTGAAGTCTTCCAACCAACGTTTCCATTCAGGGGTATTGAGGTTTGCGAAATGACTCGAAAGAGGGGGCTGATCCATGGTACAATGATGACAAGGTTCTAATCTACTTATAACCTTAATCTAGATAGAAGTCAATAGTGAGTATATGAAATATTTACTTATACATGGATATGGGGTTGGATTACAGTATTCCTTCTTGAAGCAAGCAGAGGGGGATAATGCTGGGTTTGGTGCTTTTGATGAGTTCATTAGCTCTGGTGAAGCAAGGGTTTTTCGTTGGGATATTCCTCGGAGATTGAATCTTATGGAGACAATAAATCCTCTTGTGAATTTAGGTCATTACCATAAAGAGTTAGATAAAGCTCAAAGTAAAGAGACACATCAAGCTTTACAACAAGTATTAGATGAGACTGAACCGGAGACTATTATATGTCACTCAGCAGGAAGTTTTTTACTTTATTCGTATTTACAAGAATATACACTACCTTCCTCAGTTACCAACATTGTATTTATACAAAGTAATATTGCCAGAGACTTTCCTATTCCAGAATATCTTGTCGCTAAGCTTAATCAAAAACAGATTACTATGCTCAATATATATTGTTATTGGGATCAGGCTTTATGGTCATTATTTTTGTTGCATCAGTATATTTCGTTAGGGTTGTGGGGAAGTAAAAATCACTTGATACACAATATCTTTTTCCCTCTATACAAACGATTTAATCTTCATACTTCATCAATTAATGATAAGAGAATATTACGGGTTATTGAGAGGTATACAAGAGTTTACAATAGCTAAAAAATAGCATATAATAAACAAATATTTTTAGTATAGAATATGCGGATATATCAATTTTTTGAGAAGTTATTTGGAATGGTGGGGAATATTAAAATTCATACAGTGAATTTTGATTTGCCTTGGTACACAGTATATCGTCATTATTGGGTAAGATTAATACTATCGGTAATAGTGGAAATTTGTCTTTGGATTTTCTTTGCAACACTACCCTTAACCATTGCGTGGATTCTTACAAATCAACACGAATACTGGATTATAATGATTGGGATAATCTTCCTTTGTACTCCTTTTATTACTCAGGCTCATATTGTAAGTTATTGTAGGGCTCTTTCAGGATTAATGAGAAGTATGGCTAGTTCAGCATATGAGTTTTTTGTTAAAGTTGATCCTATTCATCATAGTACTCGAGAATCAGGTAAAGTAATTTCAAAAATTAATAGAGCGGTAAGGGCTTATGAAGATATAACAGATACTCTGGTATTTAATATTTTACCGTTTTGTATACAAATAGGGGTGGTTATGGTTTCATTTAGCCAATATGATATATCAATTGGGTTCCTGGCGGGAGGAAGCTTGATTTTATTAGTAATAGTGTCTATTATTAGTCAAATTATCATTGCAAAAAATATTATTCCTATAGATAATGATCAAGGTGATACTCAGTCGCAGATGGAGGTAGAAAGTTTACAACAAGTTGCCTTGATTCGTTCAAGTTTTGCAACCCCAGAGCATATTGAGAAAATTAAAAAAACCAATATTCGTACAGGTGAGGTTGAGGCCACTATATGGACTAGCTTTAACTTTACCAGTTTTATTCCGCGCCTTATTTTTGCGGGCACTTTGACAATACTCTTTATATTAGTATTTAATTTAATTAAATCACAAGAATTAGAATTACCTACAGCAATAGCTTTAATGACTATATATGTATCTTCTTATGGAAATATTATTCATTCAGGAAGACATGTGGAAAGAATTGTCTCGAATAGAGAGCGCATTAAAAATTTATATACCTATATTCGTGAATACGGTGATTCTACATACCCAACATAATATAACGCTATGAATCATATAATTGAATTAAAACACATATCATATTCTTATGAAAATACTAAGGTGTTCCATGGAAACTCTCTTATATTAAGCATACCTCAAAAACAGAAAAATAAATTGTATGGTATTATTGGACCTTCTGGAACAGGTAAAACTACTCTATTATCGATCTTAGGAGGCCAATTAAATCCTCAACAGGGCGATGTATGTATTGATACAATCAATATATATAAAGTGGGTGATAAAAAACGACGAAAGATGATTGCGGTTCAAATGCAAACAGCCACTGCTCTTCGAGGGGCTTTGAGACAAAATTTAGTTTTTGGTATTTTAGATGATACGGTATTAAGTGACGAAGAATATTTGATAACTACCCTTAAAAAAGTTGGTTTATGGAGTATCTTTGAGTCAAAAGAAGGGTTAGATACATTGATTGGTGAAGGAGGGTTGAATTTATCTGGAGGTCAAAGACAAAGATTGAATTTTGCGGGCTTATATTTAAGAGCAAAACATTATAAGCCCAGTCTTATTTTGATTGATGAACCAACATCCTCATTAGACGAAATTAGTGAGAAAGCAATAACTCAAATGATTGATGAATTATCTATACAGTCAGTTACTTTTGTAGTTGCTCATCGTCTTAAGACCTTAGACAAAGCGGTAGGTGTTTTGGATACATCATTAATTCAAGATAACAAAGAGTTGATATTTTATTCTAAAACAGAATTATTGCAGGCTTCTCAATATTATAAGGATTTACAGGAAGGTAAAGCGGAATTAGAGGAATAAATAATAGACAAATTATTATCTAGGTGTTAATCTTAGAGAGATATAAATAAAAAATACATATATGATTAATACCATTGTACATGATCTTCATTATCGAAGATTCTTCACTGTGTTAGTTGCTTTAGCTTGGACGGTATTCTTTTTCGGATATACCTTTACCCCAATTCCTCTTTGGGAGGGGAGTAGATTGTTTTTAGTCTTTGAAAGTGGTTCAACAGTTCCTATGATAGCAGATATATTAATAGGATCTATTTTGATATTATCCCTTTTCTTTGGTCGTAAAATGATTCAATTAAATCCAGTAGCAAGGGGGGCTTATGTTCGAGAGAAAGAGTTAAATGAAAAACAACTACAAATGCATTTACGGTCAATTAAAACGACTCATACGATTGTAACTACAATATTGGGTATTGCTGTGGTTAGTCTTATTTACTCTGCTTTTGTGACTACGATAACTCAAGAAGTATTGGTGTATAGTGGAGCATATTTGCTTTATATTGTTGCTCTTTTATTAACTATGGCCCCGACACTTATTGTTTGGTGGGATAAAGATGCCATTGAATCTCCTCGTAAGAAAAAAAGTAAAAAGGAGGTATAATTATTTTAAATAAAAAACTATTTTTTAAACCACATTAAATAAAATAAGTATCCATCTATTATTAATATAATAGATGCTACTAATAGTACTCCTGATACAGTAAGATCTCCTGCCACTATTCCCCCCCAAGATAACAAGGCAAAGGCTAAAAATCCTAAAATTAAAAGGGTTGAAAATATTAAATTACGAGTTTCATTAGGAGTGGATCTAAGAGTATATTCTTGATCGTTAATAACTGTATTTGAATCAGATACTCTAATTTCTTGTAAATGGTCATTATGTATCATTGATTGGGTTTGTTGTGATTCGTTAGTTGTGTTTAAAATATTCTCTGCTGATACCGTATGATGTGTATGAGATGAGTTATACAACCTTTGATTGGATATTAATTTTAAATTTGCAAAAAATTCATAAATAGAGAATATAATAATACATATACTTAGTATTAATGGTATAGGTACACCTGTATTTTGTCCTATAGCTAAACCAATTAAACCAAACCCTAATGTAAAAAAGTGTTGTAGTAAACGAGCTAAGGTGCTTTTCAATGAAACTATCTCGGGTTTTGAAAAATTAGAAATTAATTTACTAGAAGATATTATTGGTGAGATAAATATAAGAAATATAAGAAGATGAATAACGAGTAAAAATGGAGCAAATATAAATCCCCCATTACTATTAGACAAATTAATTACTTGAGTATAAACGATATATACATAATAGATGAGAAAAATAAGGTACAATGTTAACAGTACATAGTTAATTTTTTTAATCATAAATAGTTATTAAATACTGATACTTTTATTATATCACTCTTCTTGATCATTAAGAATAAATTTCATTCTTCGTATAAGTTCTTCAGAATAGTGAATAGAAAAGGTTGTTTTTTTGACTTGCATATGAGGAGTATTATAATTTGCAATTAAATATACAGGGCAATTTCCTCGCGGCTCTCGGCTGAGAATATCTCGAACTTTTGCTAATGAATCTTTGGAAGCATGAGGAGGGATAATGAGATTAATTCCTACGACTTCAATACCATCTGCTGTTTTTGATACTGTTTCTGTCTCGGTATCAAAATCTGGTTCTTCTAAGGGGGCACCAATATCTTCTACAGAATTTCCACTTGTTTGTGATTTTTTGGCTGATACCCAAGATAGAATATCCGTATCATTAAGAGATTTGGCTTCAGTTACGATGAATTGAGATACTCCATCCTTATCTTGTCTTTTTCCTTTAAAGGCAATACCAGCACCGACGGTTAAAGTATCAACCATAGCATTATAGGTGCTTGGGAATACGATTACTTCAATAGTACTAGACATATCTTCTACGGTAAGAAATGCCATTTTGGTTCCACTTTTGGTAATGATAATTTTTTGATCTTTAATAATACCCGATAAAATCATTCCAGTTTTCCGTTTTGATTCTTTTATTTCTCGAATAGTAGGAAAAATAGGGTCTTCTAAAATTTCTTTATATTCATCTATCGGGTGAGCTGAAATCCATAATCCAAGATAAAAGTTTTCTAATTCTAGCTTTTGGTCTAATATTTCCTTAGGAGTAAGTTCTAGAGACTCTAATATAAGGGTTGGTTTTGTGATAGGAGCTGCGCCGAATAAGGAGTTTTGAGGAATATGATCGGTTACTTCTCCATATTTTTTGATATGAATCAGAATATTCTCTATATTATGAATCAGAATATGTCTTTGTTCTAAGGTATCAAGGGCACCACTTTTGATAAGAGATTCAAGATTTTTTTTATTTAATTCTTTTGCAGGAATTCTTTGTAAAAAGTTTTCAAGAGAGGTGTAGAGTCCATTTTCCAAGCGTTCCTGATAAATAGCTTCAGCAAGATTAGCACTCATATTCTTAATACTCATCAATCCATAAAATATGGTGGATTCACTTCCAGAAAATGCTGCTTGACTGGTATTAATATTAGGAGGTTGAATTGAGAGTCCTAATTGTCGAGATTCCGTAATATCAATGGCAACTCTTGCCATATCTTTGGCATCATTATTAAGGAGGGCTATCATAAATTGAAGCGGATAATGTGCTTTGAGATACGCGGTTTGATAGGCAATAAAGGCATAACAAGCGGCATGAGATTTATTAAATCCATAGTCTCCAAAAGGTTCAATTAATTCCCATAGTTTCTCTCCAATATTCCGATCTATTCCTTTTTTGACGGTACCTTCAATGATATTGATTTTTTGTTCTTCCATCAATTCTTTAATCTTTTTTCCTACCGCTTTACGCAAGGTATCAGCTTCAGGTAATGAAAACCCTGCCACTGCTTGAGAGGCTTGCATCAATTGCTCTTGATAAATCATAATCCCATAGGTAGGTTTGAGAATAGGTTCAAGATTAGGATGAAGATAGGTTACTTCTTCTTTGCCATGTTTACGGGCAATATAGGTGGGAATAAGTTCCATCGGCCCTGGTCGGTAAAGGGAGACCATAGCAATAAGATCATTAAAGTTGGATGGCTTGAGTCCAATAAGAGCTTTTTTCATTCCTTGTGATTCAAATTGGAATACTCCCGTTGTCTGTCCTTTTTGGAATAACTTATAGGTAAGGGCGTCATCCATAGGAAGAGTGTTGATAGGGACTGTTGTACCGGTATGAGATTCGATAAGATGAAGAGCTGATTCAATAGTTGAGAGGTTCGATAGTCCTAAAAAGTCCATTTTAAGAAGTCCTAAGTCTTCAATAGCATGCATTTCATATTGGGTGGTAATAGAAGTCTTGCCTCCTGATTCTGAGATTTGTAAAGGAGTATAAGAGGTAAGTTTTTTAGGAGATATCACCACAGCACAAGCATGGGTTGAGGTATGTCGGACGGATCCCTCTAATTCTTGGGCAGTATCAATAAGAGTGGTAATTTTCTCTTCTTGCTCATATCGGGTACGTAATTCTCGCGAATTAGCTAAAGATTTAGCAATGGTTTTTTGGTCTACAAGTTTTGCAATAGAATCACATAGAGTATAAGAATAACCTAAAGCTCTTCCAGTATCACGAATAGAAGCTTTGGCTGCCATAGTTCCAAAAGTACAAATTTGGGCCACATGATCCTGGCCATATTTTTGGGCTACATATTCTAATACAAGTTCTCGTTTATTGTCTTGAAAATCAATATCAATATCGGGCATCGATACACGAGAGGGGTTCAAGAATCTCTCAAAGAGGAGCTCATATTTAAGAGGATCAAGGTCGGTGATTTGAAGTAAAAAGGCAATTAAGCTTCCTGCCGCAGAACCTCGTCCTGGACCTACTAAAATACCATTATTCTTTGCCCAATTAATAAAGTCAGAAACAATTAAAAAGTAATCAATATATCCAGATTTTTGAATAACTTCGAATTCATATTCTAACCTCTCTTCAAGATTATCGGGAATAGTTTTGGGATATCTATAGTGAATTCCTTCGCGACATAGATGGCGGAGATAGTTCTCATTAGATAATATTGTTCCATCTTGAAGAGGGGGAACATCAAAAGCGGGGAGCTGTATCTGATAAAGGGGGATTTCAACATCACATAAATCAGCAATTTTCTGAGTATTCAATAGGGCTTCTTCTGGAATATTGAGTTTTTTACAAAGGTCTCGCATTGTCTGGGCAGATTTGATAGAGTAGTCTTCATGAGCAAAACTCAGACGATTACGATTTTGAATATTGGTTTTGTATTTAATCGCTAGCATAATGTCATGAGCTTGCTTTTGCTCTGGTTGTAAATACATACTTTGGGCGGTAAGGACTGGGGGAATATTGTATTGAGCACTTATCTCTAATAAAAGAGTATTAGCTTTTACTTGGTCGGGGGTTTGGGTAAGAGGAATAAGTTCAAGATAGAGATTATCAGCAAATATATCCTGATAGGTTTTTATCAGTTCAGGAACTTTAGTGGGGCTGTGGAGAAGGTATTGGGCAAGTTCACTGCTATAATTTCCGGTAAGACATATAATATCTGAGGAATATTGTTTTAGTTCCTCAAAGCTTACTGCTTTTGTATCATTAAGTCGTACTAAAGAAGATAGTTCTATAAGATTGGTATATCCTGTATAAGTTTTAGCTAATAAGGTAAGAGTATATATCTGATTATCTAGACCAGTCACGGAAAGCGTAAGTCCGATAATGGGTTTGATTTT
>JALQTA010000023.1 GCA_023264145.1 Minisyncoccota bacterium
AGATGAATTGATGAGTGAGAAATATATTATGGAATCAGGAGAAAGTTTTGGAGAGCTCGAAACACGAAATTTCTCCTTCAATAGCCCCCATGGAGCCTGTCCTACTTGTGATGGACTCGGCTATACTCCAGAAATATCTCCAGATTTAGTAATTCCAAATCCTAAACTCACCATTAATCAAGGAGCTATTAAACCTTGGGGAGTAGGAAAGCAAAAAGGAGTATTCGGATGGTATATGAAAGTATTAGAGTCAGCCGCCGCTCTCAAGGGCATTAGTCTTACCACGCCCGTGAAAGATTTACCCGCAGAAGATTTACATTTTGTATTATATGGAGCCGATGGGGGACTCAAAGTACCTATTCGATCCAATAATCATACCGTAGAAGCAACCTATGAAGGAGTAATTCCTAATCTTCTCAGACGCTATCAAGAAACCGATTCAGATTTTATGCGAACGGAAATCGAGAAGTATATGATGAATACCATCTGTCCTACCTGTAATGGAAAAAGACTCAAAAAACAATTCCTCTCCGTACAAGTAGCACATAAAACTATAGACCAAATTGTCAATATGAGCATTGATGAACTCTCTGACTATATTGCAAAAGTACAACATAATAAAGAATATTTCACCGAAAGAGATATTGCCATCAGTACCCCTATCTTCAAAGAAATACAATCAAGACTGCATTTCTTATTAAATGTAGGATTAGATTATTTAACCCTCGATAGATCAAGTAATACTCTCTCAGGAGGAGAGGCGCAGCGAATTCGACTAGCAACTCAAATTGGATCAGGATTAATGGGAGTACTT
Organism: Minisyncoccota bacterium; assembly: GCA_023264145.1. Taxonomy (GTDB): domain Bacteria; phylum Patescibacteriota; class Minisyncoccia; order SW-4-49-11; family SW-4-49-11; genus CALRBF01. The sequence goes on from JALQTA010000023.1 coordinate 815, forward strand.
TATATCCTTGATGAGCCATCAATAGGACTACATCAAAGAGATAATAATCGACTTATACAAACGCTTCAACATCTGCGAGATTTAGGGAATACTGTTATCGTAGTAGAACATGATGAAGATACCATTCGAGCCTCAGACTATGTTATTGATGTCGGACCTGGAGCCGGAGCCGCTGGAGGGCGTATTATTGCTAAAGGAACCCCCGAAGAATTCATACAACAAGAAGGACTTACTGCAGAATATCTCTCAGGAAGAAGAAGTATCGCCGTACCCAAAAAATATCGTAAAGGTCATGGGCAATCCATTCATATCAAGGGAGCCGCCGAAAATAATCTCAAAAATATTGATGTTATGATTCCATTGGGACAAATGGTTTGTATTACAGGAGTATCAGGATCAGGGAAAAGTACCTTAATACAAGATATTCTTTATAAACATATTGCTCACACCCTTTATGGGGCAAAAGATTTACCCGGTAAATTCAAAGATATCACCGGATTACAATATATTGATAAAATGGTGAATATCGATCAGTCACCTATTGGACGTACTCCACGATCTAATCCCGCTACCTATACCGGATTATTCACCATAGTACGAGATTTATTTGCCAAAACCCCCGAAGCCCAACTCAAAGGATATAAAACAGGACGCTTTAGCTTTAATGTTAAAGGAGGACGATGTGAAACCTGTAAAGGAGATGGAGTACTCAAGATAGAAATGAATTTCCTACCCGATATTTATGTAGAATGTGAGGATTGTCATGGAAAACGCTATAATAAAGAAGTATTACAAGTACTGTATAAAGGAAAAAGTATTGCCGATGTGCTCGATATGGATGTCGAAACTGCTCTTGAATTCTTTAAATCCATCCCCAGCCTCAAAGACAAACTTGCAACCCTCTATGATGTAGGTCTTGGATATATGAAACTGGGACAACCAGCACCATATCTTTCAGGGGGAGAAGCACAGCGAATTAAACTCGCCACCGAATTATCCAAGCGAGCCACCGGGAAAACATTATATATTCTCGATGAGCCAACCACAGGACTTCACTTTGAAGATGTAGCTAAATTATTACGAGTATTACATCAATTAGCAGATAAAGGAAATAGTATTCTTATCATCGAACATAATCTCGATATTATCAAAAGCTCCGACCATATCATCGACATAGGACCAGAAGGAGGAATCAAGGGAGGAACTATTGTCGCCGAAGGAAATCCAAAGCAGATAGCCAAACATCCCAAGAGCTATACCGGACAATATCTCAAAGCATTACTTTAAACACCCATATCATCTCCTATGCAACACCCACTTCTACAGACATTCGCCTATGCCAATGCTCAGAGAAGATTACTCACTCTCGAAGAAGTATATCGATATCAAATCAAAACACAGTATACTTTATCCGAAATAGCCTCTGAAATCCCCAAAATGCCCCAAATAACAACAAAGCAAGGGTTATATGGCATAGTACACGATTTTGAAGAATTACTCGCCCTAAGACAAGAAAAAGGGCGAGAATCAATACGACGATATCGCCAAGTTAAACGCTATGCAAGGCTTCTTATCAGCATACCCTATATACGAGGAATATTCTTAGCAGGGTCATCCAGTTTTAGTACGGGTAACGCCAAAAAAGAAAGTGATATCGATATATTCATTGTCACCAAAGCAAACACTATGTGGTTAGCTCGACTATTACTCACCAGTATCACCCATATACTCGGTATTAGAAGAACAGGAATGATAGAAGAAAACCGATTTTGTCTCAATCATTATGTCACCGACAATGCCTTATTTCGTCCCGATCATACCCTTTATTCCGCCCAACTTTATTCAGATTATATTGCCATTGGAACAGAATCCCAAAAGCTCCTCCATATATTCTGGAGTCAAAACACCTGGAGACAAGAAGTATACCCTTATGCAATACCTCGAGAATATCTAGATATGAGTACAATACACCCCTATAGAATAAAATATATCATCGAATATGTCTGGAATCATACCTCAGTAGATATAGGGAACACTTTCGCTAAATGGATACAAATACAAAAAATCAAATCCAATACCATACAATCTAATACACAGAATCGCATACAAGTCAGTGATACCGAACTCGAATTTCACCCAGAACCCAATAGCAACAAAGTAGATACTGCAATCAATGCCATATTACAAAAACTATGATAGGATTTTATGACAGCGGAATAGGAGGTAAACGCATAGCAGATATCTTTGCAAATATCTCGGACTATCCCTATATATGCTATCAAGATAGCAAAGCACTCCCATTAGGAGATAAAACCCCCGAGCAAATACAAGAGTTTATTTTAGCAGGAATAGAACATCTTTTCGAGCAAGGATGTAATCTTGTTGTGCTTGCCTGTAATACCGCCTCAGTCAGTACCATACGATATATACAATCAGAGTGGTTACCAGCTCATTATCCTGGCAAACAAGTACTCGGAGTAACAGCACCCTTGCGAGAATATCTTGGGACAATTCCTCAGATAAAGCTCAAAAGAGGATTATTAATGGCAACTCAAGCTACCATTGAGACGGGATTTTATCAAGAATATTTACGTGAAGGAGGATATCAATTCAACGTATTATCATGTCCAGGGCTTGCCGAGGCAATAGAATACGATATCAAGAACAATACCGCATTTAGTAAATCCAATCAGGTATTACAGAATCTATATCATACTATCAAGACTCAACCAGATTATATTATTCTTGCCTGTACCCATTATGGGTATATTATTGACTCTATACAAAGTATTTTTAAAACCACAATCATTCTAGATCCAAGTTACTTTATCGCCGATAGACTAGCCGATTATCTCAAAAGACATCCAGAGTATAGATGAAAATTCCCCTCTTGAGGGGTGTCAGGTAAGCCTGGCGGGGTGGAATTATAATACTCTATAAAAAAGAAACCCTCCAACAACATGTGTCAGAGGGTTTCAAATAGGGTGGGGGCTTATATGCCCCCTATGGGGGAAAGGAGTCTTGAGGATTTTTCCTTTTCCCGGATTTTAGATAGAATATACTGCGGGGCTGTTTCGCCGTGGGGGCTGTGCCGCAGTATTCTATTCTGAAATCTCCAAAAGTGTAGCATAATTCTCATATTTTATCAAGAGGTATTGAATAAAAAGAACAAATCCCTATGGTATGGGGAAGTGATAGTATAAAAATTCCCCTCTTGAGGGGTGCTATCTGTGATAGCGGGTTGGAGATATTTTGACCTCCTTTGGAGGAGGGGGCCTTTAGGTTGGAGATGGATTCAACGGGAAACGGGTGTAAATAAAAAATAATATTGACAAATATCAGATCAATTGATAAGTTGTTGTTGTACATTCTTCTTGATCCCTTGTGGCTAAACGTTCTATAGAGGAGGTCTCTATTCAAGATTTCCATCTCGTACACTCAGTACTCAGTGATTTAGAAAATGAAAACTTACCTCCATTGACTATCAGTGAAACAATAGATAGTGAAGAACATCTAGAATTGGATCGTCAAAAAAACAGCTTATCGAGAACAATGCAGGTCCCATTACTCAATGGCCTCGTAGAGAGCGAGAGAAATGGTTCGCATTGATTGCTCAATATGAAGAGCTTATATCCTTAGACGATATCAGAAAATTAAACCCAGAACTCTGCGAATAAGGGTTCTTATGAGTTCACAAGTCACCTGATAAGAGGTGGCTTTTTCTTTAAGGAATCTTGCAATTTTTGTCAAAATATGATATATAATAAGTGTTCATTGTATATTCTTCCTGTGACAGTTCTTCAGTTAATTCCTCCCAATTCAGGGCATCTGAATATGGAGGAGATAAGAAAACTTGCCACTCTGTACTCATTTGTCCAATGTTCAACATTGGGTGATATACCTCCGCACAGATGGCACGAAGAGTGCCAGAAGATTTACAGTCAGACAGTAGCTATGCTGCTTGATATGTTTTATCCACCTTATCGTCCTCCCACTTGGGAGGAGCGATTCATGAAGTGGTTCGATAACCTCTTTGAATGATCTCCAAAGCCTCTATCTCGATAGGGGCTTTTTTCTTTATAAAAAACTCTCACATTCAAGGAGAAGTGAGAGGGGAAAGGTGTTTAGAGAACAAAGTTTCGAGCTCGGAATTCAATACCTCCATTGGTATCAGCTGCTCGGGCATCATCAATTTGTTGGTCCAGATCTCTGATTGCTAAAGTGCAGTCTTCAATCTTTTTCTCTATATCCTTACGTTGTGCCTCAGACAAGGCTGTACTCAGGAGGTTGGTCCTGAGTTGAGTTAACCCAGATCTTTTTCTTTTTATTCGAGTTTCAAGCTCAGTAATTGTGCACATAGCTATAATAGCAGGGCTTTTTTACCATATACCAAGCACTCTATTTTGTCAAATTGTCTTTACAGATAAACAAAAATATGGTATCAATAAGGAGGTGTTTACCTGTATACAAATGTTCATTCAACGAATTTTCCTTGGAATATTTGCAATTCCTCTTATTGCCTCTTTATGGGTTGATAAGAAAAAAACCATCATACCTCCTCAAGCACATCTTCCACCAACTGAAGAAAGTGCAGGCCCTTTGGAGCAGATGCTTCAGGATATTCCTTGTAAAGAGGGAAAAGGGGTTCGAGCTACAATACTTTATGAAAAGGGGCTAATCGAAACTTGCGTCCCTTCAGCAAGACCAATTGAGATCTAAGTCTTACACAATTAATTCCTCAAGTCACTCACAGTAGAGTGACTTTTTCTTTCCCTTTAAAATTCCCCTCTTTACCTGAGGTAGTTGGAGGAGGTGGTATAAAGTGCCGGAGGTGGATTGAGTTAGATTTTAAATAGTAGTCAATATATATTGACAAAAAGAGGAAAATATGGTATATATAAGGCGTACAAGAGGTTCTTTTCAATGGCCAAAAAACTGCAATTCTGGGCCCCCCTGGTTGCAGGGGGACTTCTCCTCGGGGTATCCTCTTCTTTCCTCGTCTTCGGGTCTCCACTCGAAATGGAGGGAGCTATTCAGTGGGTGAAAAATCGGGTGGGACATAATGTTTGCCCTCCGGGAACCCAGAAGGGGAAATTCCTTGGGACTCTTCCTCCGGGAAGTCCTCTTGAGGCCACCAGTGCTCGGCCAGAGGAGGTATTCTGTGTGGCTCCTGCAGCCATGCAGGAGCCCGAGTGGAAGTCCATCTTCTGATGAGTTTCCACCATCAATACAGCCATCGCTCTCCGGAGTGATGGTTTTTTCTTTGATAAAAAACTCCCCCCAACCACAATTAGTCAGGGGGATAATGTATCCCAATAGCAATAAGGCTAAACGGCCTACAAACCATGAGATATCCAGAAGATTTATTGATATGTACCTGACATTCTCGGTCAATTCCCGAGAAAAGACGAATAAAATATTGATGACAGTGAAGTAAATCTGGTTTTTTGAATACTTCTTCTAGCTCCTCAAGACTACATGGGGTAATTTCCACCATTCGGTAAATGACATCAAACACATAATATCGAGTCAATTCAGGAGCAATACGATCCATCATCACAAAGAATGGAACAGGCTATAGTATAAAAGTATTATGAATGTATGTCAATAAAAAACCCCTAGATTAATAATTATCTAGGGGAATATACTGGACTCGAGTAGAAATGAGGCTAAACGGTTTACGGACTGCGATATAGTTTTTTTATCTATATGGATTTGCCATCGTCTATCAATACCAGCAAATAAACGTAAAAAATATCTATAATGGTTCGCCATACCAGGTCTACGAAGATGGTTTTCCATTCTTCCTATGGTAATAGGAGAGAGCCCTTGTTCTTCTTGTAGTCGGATAGTTTTGCACAGTATCTGAATCACACAAGTTCGAGCTAATTCTGGGTCATTAATAAGATTCAGCATGATACGAAGTAAAGTACAGCTTACCATTGAGATTATAAATATAAGTATCAGTATTGTCAAATAAAAAATCCCCCGGCATAATGCAGGGGATAGGGTGAGGGTAATCAGGCTGCCAGGTATTCTTCTTCACGATCCTCTTCAGGATCTTCGAGGAATTCGGGATCAATGGGACCACGAACCGTGTAGTGGTGAATCAACTGCCAGTCCGAAGTGATCTCGCCTACCGTGAAGGTTTGAGGATAGCAGTAGCCACTGTCCTCAGGAATCTCAGTATGTCCTGTTCCTGTGACCAGAACTTCTCGTCCAGAGGGAGTTCGGTACACATAAACTGGGCAACCTGGAACTGCGGCATGGTGATGGGAGTAATACCCATACAGACTTTGTTCGGTAGACATTGAAAAAGGAGCAAAACATATTCTATATGTACCATAAATATCACTTTTTGTCAATCATTGATATATTGACAAGATGAGATAATTTCGATAATCTAAAAATGCCCCTTTTGCATGTGTCTGGTCATGATTGAACCTCTGCAACTGTCAATGGGACAAAAATTTGAGCTTGAGCGCATGACTCGAGCCATCGATACGTCTGATGATCCTCAAGTCTTGCGTGGTCTATGCAAACAGCTCCTTCAGGCATGGCAATCGCAAAAAGCTGCCACTGAATGGGTGATGCGTCAACAGCTCGGAGCTCCTGTACGAGTTCGGTTCACAGATGCTCCTCAAGATAGCTCATAGTCTGTCCCTTACAGTATTCAAAGCCGATGCATAGTGTATCGGCTTTTTTATAGAGGAACTCTTGTACCATGATAAAAGATATGGTATAAGATAGAGGAGTTCATGTGGTTCTTTAATGCGAGTTGATCAATTCTATCAGGTTTTCTGGGGTGTCATCATTGGATTGACACTCAGGACTCTCATCAACTGATATTTCCATCATCAGTCTCAAAAGATATGCTTCTTCGGTATATCTTTTTTCTTTATCGTATATTGCTCTTATACAAGAAATATGGTATAAGAATAATGTTCTGTCACTCTAGAAATTCTAGATGTAATTATGGATAAATGGCTTTGGCATATAGGTCTGTTTTTTTCAGCCATGCTCTTTGCCGGGTTAGGGGGAACCTTGGGAGGTGCTATTACCAGTGTCTTTATGGAAATTCTGCAGCTTCTATACCCAGGTAATCCTGACTATCTCAAATCTTTGATAAACTCCTTGGTTATCCTTTCTATTATAAGTATCGTTATGGCTACTGTCACCGTTGTAATAGTACGGTCGATACAAAAAAGGAAGGAAAGAGATCAACAAAATTCCATATGTCAAAAAGACGATTACTCGATTTAATGAGTAATAAATCTGTACCGATACGCTTCAGGGTGTATCGGTTTTATCTATAAACAAAAAACCCCATAACACGAAATCGCGTATGGGGTGTGGAATATGGATTGAATCTAGACCAGTGCTTTGAAAGTTTCTTGGCCTAGTTGAGGTTGGGAGACTACAAGATATTTTGCCAAATCACGCTCAACAGCCATGATAATATCCTCTGGATGACATTGATTATGATTGAACCACAATAAAGCTTCTATTCTCAGGTCTGCTACTTCCGGATGATTGAAAGTGGCAAGAATGTTCTTTACGCGAAGAGGTCCTTCTCTTCTTTTTGCAAAATCTACCACCAATCGATAAATAATGTTTTTGACATTAATGTCAGTGTACATGATGAAAAGAGCAGAAATCGGATGTAGTGTAGCACAAAATATATCTTTTGGCAACTATTTGTAATTCAG
>JALQTA010000024.1 GCA_023264145.1 Minisyncoccota bacterium
GTTTAATATAATATTCATTGCACCTAATACCTCTTTTCCCCAAATAGCAAATAACACTACCGGTACCGCAACAAAGCTTCCTAATACAAACGCAAGAGCTATGTCGCGTGATTTTTCAGGATGTACATCTTGAGATAAAACAATTCCAAGCCAAGCAAAACTAGGAATATATGATATGACAATGATTACAATGAATGGAATAAATTCAATCATATTATCTGAATTTCATTTGTTGATGTAAATATACAACTTCTTCTTCAATCATCACATGAAAGATTTCATATACCTGTTTTTTTACCCTATCAATTAATTCTATTACTTCAGCATAGGTACCATTGCCGGTATTGATCATATAATTACTATGTTTATCGCTGATTTGTATTCCCCCCACACTTAATCCTTTTAATCCTGCTTTTTCAATTAAATATCCACTTGGAATAACCCCTTTTGTAACAAAATGGGATAATTCAGGATATGTATCATATAAATGATCATCAATAAGTCCAGTATAATTCTTAAATATACATCCAGAACATGCTACCCCTACCGGTTGATTATGGCTTTTTGTGATAATGTTTTCTTTAATATGAGTTTTACTTAACTCAATATCCCCATGAGATAATTCAAACAATCCTCCCAGAATAATATCCGTATTATCCTCCTGTTTAAAGCTACTCTGTCGATAACTAAATTGCAAATCCGAGCTATCAATGTCCAGAATATGGCCTTGACGATATATTTTTACTTGTTTTAATAAATCTTTTGTTTCCCCACCAAATGCACCGGCATTCCCTCTAATAGCACCTCCTACGCTTGATGGTACTGATGGAGCCCATTCTAATCCTACCAAGTTATGTTTATGACCAAATGAAGTCATCATTGCTAAACTCACTCCAGCTTCTGCAAATACCTGATTCCCATGCACTTCCAGAGATTGGGTGTTCATTTTTATAATTAACCCATCGATACCATCGTCATGGATTAATAAATTACATCCAGCTCCAATAATTCCTACAGGAAGTGACTTTTCTTGTGCAAATCTAAGCCCCGCAACTACATCATCAATTGTAGTTGCATATATACCATATTTTGCTTTACCTCCAATTTTAAAGGTAGATAATTGTTTTAGATCAATATTTTCTTGTATATTCATTTGATTTAGTTAAATTGGATTCCCATAAATTCATCCGTACGCAATACTCCATCCTTAACCTGATATCTATTATCTATTTGCTCTAGGTTAAAGGATGATTCTTTCCAAATAGGCTTCAATTTTGGAGATATATCAATAGTATAATTATATCTACTTCCAATAGTACCAGATTGCTTTTGAAGTATCAAGGAGTATATATCTCCTGATGATAACGTAAATGGTAACTCATATTCTATAGTCACTTCACTTGTTTGCTTAGGTTGTGTAATCAACCAACCACCAATAACTGACTTATTCGTCTCCTCAAATATATCAATATCCCAGTCTTCATTATGAACCAAGGTATCTTGTATTGCTTTTAAATCAACATCCTGATCAAATGAGGCAATATCATCATTCGGTTTTTTTTCTTCTTTATCCGTATAACCCTTTACTGATAAAATTCGGCTCCCTTTAGGCATATAGACTCTCATATAGTTAATATTATCTTGATTCCACCATTCATATTCTGTATCTCCCCCTTTATGAGTACGTGATATTGTTAAGGTGTTTATAATAGTTCCATTATCTTTTATTTGAGTATTAATATTCATAGCATCCTCCATTACTCCATCTGTTTTAAATCCTCCAATATTACTATGTACTACTGATAAATAATCTTTCTCAGTTTCATACAATGAGCCTCCTAAATTATACTGTTCTACTTTTTCTTGTAACTGTGAGTCAAGAAAATACAATACAATATGTTTTTCTTGAAAAGAGTCATTTAAGGCTTCTAATATTTCCTGATATTGACGAGAGTCAGCTGATAATAACCTATTAATTAATATCGGAGCTAAGTCTGCAATAAATTGTTTTGGCTTATTTTCTACTCTATCATAGGCAACTCCTGTTTGATATTGAGTTATTTTAACAAAATTATCTGCCGTAATAGTAACCCCATACTCCTCTAATTCAATAGGTCCCGTAATGGTTAATAATCTTTCAATAATAGTTGGGGTTAATGATATCACTCCATCTGGAGTTACACCCCCTGTTTTTTCATAAAAAGAAATAATTTTTTGAGCACTAGTTGGAAAGTCTGCAAACCAATTAGAATCACGTAAAAACCATCTAGTACTAATTTCTTGTAAGGGCTCAGGCGCTAAAATTTGTTCTAATAACTGTCCATCAGGATTATAAATTTCCTGGATATCAAGACTTTTTACTACCCCCCTATCAATATTCATTAATCCAAAACTCCCTATAAATCCACCTGTTGCTCTCAACTCTTGATTGTTTTGGAAAATGAATACATATCTTCTAAGCATATCCTTTCCCACAAAATTTAAAAATATATTAACATATTCATCAGACTGCTCTAATATATTTTTTAATTGTGGTAAATCTTTATCCAATTGCCTCAGAATATCACCATTTCTTCCTGGAATGAGAGCCAGAGGAAAAGAGTTAAGTCGAGCGTGAAGCTGGTCTAAAGCGGGAACAAGCTCTCTATTAATAGACTGAATTCGTTCAACTCCATCAACAAGGGTAATCGATTTTGTCGTGTCAAAAGGATTAATGTCTTGATCAATAAAAGGTTTTAATGCTTCTGACATTTGTGCTGAAAGAGCAACAACTTGAGCCACATCTTGAGTAATGTCACTGGTATTATCAACCATTGAAAGACCCGGTATCAAAGGCAATACTCCTGCTAAATTCCCTTGTAAGCTAGAAATTTCGCTAGCACTTTGATTTAGCCCATTTGAGATCTCCATCAACGTATTACTTAACTGAGTTAAATCTTCTCCTCTATTTTGCATTAATAACCGCTCACTTGCTGAAGCTTGTAATAAGACATTATCTTTAATTCTTACTGTACGATTTAATGTCCTTAATGAAGGTACCGACATAGCAAAAAACAAACATATCGATAAAAAGATAGCCGTCGATGCTCTCGTAATAGAAAGTGTTTGACGAGTGTGTGTAACTAATTCTTGATATGATAATTGTATCTTTTGTCGCTTATATGATTGGGAAGACTTTTTTTTAGCGGAAATAGGAATAAATTCAATAGGGGGAATTGGAGTTGATTGTACGCGAACGGTATCCAAATTTTCAGATGATATTATGATCTCATCTTCTAAGACTAAATTAAAACTATCCAGATTTATCTCATCTGAAATACTATGCTGAGCAAGATTTTTTCTTACTGGTAATGGAACTTCTGTTGATTTTGGTTTAATATTCCTCAAGTCAATAATCAACGAGGATTTTTTAGGCATAGCTATATGATTATTTCCTAATCCTATTATACACGTTTTTAGTACTCTCTGCCATATCTACCCAGGAATATTTTGATAAAATTTCTGAATGAAATGTTTTTTGCTGATATCTCTTATCTGGATTCATAATAAATTCATACAGCACCTTCTCCATATCCTGAGATGACTTGGGATTAAAGTATTCTATATGTTCTCCAAAAATTTCAGGTAAACAGGTAGTATTCGAAACTACTACAGGAGCACCTAATGCGATAGCTTCAAGGGGTGGTAATCCGAATCCTTCATAAAGAGAAGGAAACACATAACATAAACAAGATTCATATAATGATATCAGTTGTTCATCAGGGACATATCCCGGAAAGACTACAGAATCTTCTAAACCTAAATTCTTGACTTGCTCGATAATACCTTCCAAAAAATGATCTTTTTTACCAACCAGAACTAATTTTAAATTAGAATTAATAGTGGATCTTTTTTTAAGTGAAGCAAAAACATTAACTAAAACATCAATATTTTTATGTGGATATACATTCCCCACATATAATAAATAATTCTCTGGTGATAGGTTAAAGACAGAAAAATCAAAAGGTTGAGCATTGAGAGGGTTGAATTTCTCTAAATCAATTCCTTCATAAATCATTTCCATACTGTGAGCAGGAATACGAAAGTGTTTCACAAGAGATTGTCGTGTATATTCTGAGATTGTAATAATCTTTTTGGCTGTATATACTGCATTTAAAATAACAAGTCTATAGGCAAGATTTTTGATCATATACATAAATGCATTAAGCCGTGATGCTTTTCTTGTAGGGTATTCTAATAAAATTAAATCATGTATCGTAACCACATATGGCTTTCTATAGAGTAGAGGTATATTAAAATGAGGAAAATGAACTAAATCTAAATGATATTTGAGTAATAACCGAGGTAAAAGGAGTTGTTCTTGCCAAGAATACCAGGGAATATCTGCTAATACTTTATGGAAGTTAGGATTGGTAGGATTATATTCATGCATATTATGTGCATTCAAAAAAATATAATATTGATTATGAATATCTACTTTTTCCAATTCCTCAATCAGTTTTTGAGTATACCGTCCCAGTCCTTTCCCCTGTGACCCAAAAAACCGCGCATCAATTCCTATCTTCATACCATTATACTTTATGAGTTAATAAATCTTGAATAAATTCAGCACTTCCTTTTTTATTTTTCTGATAAGATGTAATATCTGGAAAATCTAGGTTGAGTATTTTATGATAAATAATTTGTACCAAATTTGATATATAGTCAATATCTATATCCTGAATATCAAGATCTAAGGATATATAATCACCTTCTATAGTTGGTTCTAGGAAATCAATTCTTCCTTGTAATGGCTTGTCTTGATATTGACCCGCCACCTTAAGAAGTAAGGCATAGAACCATAATTGACGTTTATAGGCATCTAATTTTTCTTTTTTAACCGAATTATCCCATGAAAGTATAGGAGATCCTGTCTTAAAATCTACAATGACATAATGATCATCATATTCTTCAATTCTATCAATAGAACCTGTCAAAGGAACTCCTTCCCATTCTAAGAACAAGTTTCTCACATCATATTCTGATTTATGAGGAATAAAAAAGCTTTCTTTTTTAGCTGATATAAGTAATGGTAACTGCTCTTTAATCTTATGAAGTAAAAAAGTATTATCATCAAATCCAAGCCTTTCTTGATGGAGATAATGTATAGCAAGATCAATCAGCGTATCTGTATTAGGAATAGAGCTGTGAGAATGCACTTCTAATGAGATATCATGAAATACTTTATGTAAAATATTCCCATAAATACTTGCCGGAGTAGCTAAAGACGGAAATCGCAATAACACTGAATTTAATACTACTAATGGTCCACCATAAACCATATCTACAAAGGTATTAATATGAGAAGCACTTAAACGGTAATTTTGTACCACTCCCTCCAAAAAAGACATTTCTTGTGAATCGAATGAGTGAGGGGCCATGACACTCCACATACTATTCATTTTATCAGTCTCATTAATCTGAGGTCCTTGATTAATTGGCAAGAATCTTAAATACGGTAACGATTGCCTTTCCTTTCCCTTTTCATCATATACATGTGTAGTAATAAAGAGATTATTCTTTGACCTCGTCAAGGCAACAAATAACAGTCTCAAAAAATCATCTTCTGAATCTTGTGCAGGAACAATCGGCAAGTTAAGCGGAAAGGGATAAGGAAATGAAGCCCCTTTAGATGTCCAACCCTGACTATGAGCTCCTATCACAAAAACTGTTTCAAACTCTAATCCCTTTACCTTATGAGCTGTCATTAATTTAACCGTTTGTTTACCTGTATTAATCGGTAAATGTACCATCATTCCTCCTTGATTCTGATAAGCTTTAATCGTTTCCAAACCATCCGATAATAATACTCTTTTATTTTTTTTGTATGAAATAATATGTTCAATAAATGAATCTATTTTTGCTAAATTCTCTATATATTCATTTTGATGTTCTTTGAATATATGTGGACCAAAATAATGATGATAAAATCGAGAATTACTGGATGATCTATCTTTTTCAACCCCCATAATTCGAAGAAGAATAACCTCTATGGTTTCATACTCTGAGGCTATCGCAAGGTCCAACAGAAATTGCGCTATTTCCTGTAGTTTTTTATCCTGAGAGGCATAAAGTTTTTCTATATATGATTGCTTATAAGGCCTTTCTTGAAAGAATCTCCAAATTGTCATCGTATCAATTTCCCAAAACGAATAACTCAGGATTTCAACCAATAAGTCATTTCTTGGAGATTGACTCGGGGTAAGAGAATAAACAAATTGCAATAATACGGTAAGCTGATGAATAATAGTTTCCTGTAAGAGATTATATTGCTTTTCATAATCAATAGGAATATCATATTGAGATAAAAAAGGAACTATAGCTTCTAAATGTTTGTGTTGACGACCAATAATTGCAATTTCTGATAAATCCATCTGCTGACGCCTTAACATTTCTATTGTCTGAGCAATCCATGTATATTCTTCTATCTGTGAGTTAAATTCATAATATGCCAAATCTCCATCTTGTCTTAGTTTAGCAGATTCTAATCTTTTCTCTAATGCCTCAATCTTATTTTCTAATCTATCCTTTCCTTGAATAATCACATTTCGAGCAATATCCAAAATTGCTTGTCTGGAACGATAATTTTGCGTTAACACAACAAGATGAGCAGTAGGAAATTGTGTCTGAAAAGATAACATATGAGATACATCTGACCCCTGAAATCCATATACCGCCTGATCATCATCCCCCACCACTAAAATATTAGGTTCCGGATGATCTCCTGTTAGGGCTAAAATTAACTGCATTTGCACTTCATTGGTATCTTGAAACTCATCAACTAAAATAAATTGATAATCTGCTTGTAATTTATCTTTTAAAGCTTCATTTTCTTTTATCAAAGATAATGCATTTAATAACATATCTGAGAAATCTAATAGCTGATTATCATTCAGATAATCTTGATATTGTTGATAAAAATTTGCCAAAGCTTTTTGTTTGGGGATACGTTCAGCATCTATGAGAGTTTTATTACCATCTTTACCTTTAATCAAATGAGTTGTTTTCCATTTTGAAATAGGAGTATATGTAGCTTTTTCTAAAGACTCTGTTTCTTCAATAGCTAATAATAATGATGCTTTTAAACTCTTTGAATAAGAAGAAAAATATCCTTTACTATCATGTATTGGTATCGAATCTGCTAATGCTCTTATTTTATCTAAAACTTCCAACCTATCTTTTTTTCCTTTTAGAGGGATATTATTAATCTCTCTAATGATAGGAATAATTTGAGTATATTCTGTCTCATTATAGGCTAATATATTATTATATTCCTCGACAGTAAGCCCAGCCTGCTTTAAATACGTAATTCCTTGTACAATATTCTTAATGAGCTTACTTCTATCAAGACCCCGAGGAATTAGTATATGGTTATATGGTAGGGTGTCAACAAAGGAGCCAATTATTTCAGCTTGATATACGCTATCAATAGCAGTTTTTTCAGCCCCCCCTGTATATTCAGAATAATCTTTCAATCGGATTTACCATAGTTACAACCCACTCTAAAGGAACTGGAACTATATCATCTTGAGTTAAAGGAATCCAAGAACTAAGTCCAATTTGATATCCATTTTTACCATCAGACTCTGGAGAAAAGCTACGTAGTTTTACTGAGCAAGGTTTTTTAAATAAGTATCCAATAAGTTTTTGCTCTTCTGTGTACATTTCATTTACATCAGCGATTATATCCTCACCAGATTTCAATAATACTAACTTTACAGTCAAATCAAAATTCCTCCTCACAATAATAATTATTATAGCAATAAAAAATGAGGGAGTCAATCTGGATTTTGCCAGATGCTCCCTTCGGCGACGATATTCAATATTATTTATACAAAAGGCGGTCCTCTAATTATAATAAATTTAAATCCAATCTTTTCTCTTATGATGTTCTGGTACAATTTTAGTTAAGACTATACTAAGAAGTCCATCAACAAAATCAACTGATTTAACTTCAGTCTCATCACTAAGAGTCCAAGACCTTATAAATGATCTTTGTGCTAATCCTTGATGAAGATAACGAGTTTCTACTTCTTTATCTTCTTTTTTACCTTCAATAAAAAGTTTGCCGTCTTGAGTATAAACAAAAACTTCGTTTCTAGTAAATCCTGCAAGAGCAACCTCTAACTTAGATTCAGTATTACTTACATCAATTAAATTATATGGAGGATAGTTAGAAGTTGTATCATGAAGATTAAATAAACGTTCAAAATAATCTTCCATACCTATACCATTACGAACAATTTTATCCATAAGATCAGGAAGTTCTCTTGAAGTGTATCTTGTGATGTTAGTAGTCATTTT
>JALQTA010000025.1 GCA_023264145.1 Minisyncoccota bacterium
TGAGAATAATGATTATAAACTTATCATTACCAATAAAGCTGATTTAGCAGGACTGCCAGAGTCTATTATTACAAGCGCCGAGAATAAAGATAATCCGAATGAGTGGGTGTTTGATTTGTCTTATCCCTCATATATTCCTTTTATGCAATATGCAGATAATAGGGAGTTAAGAAAAAAATTATTCTATGCCTATAATACTATAGGGGCCAAGGGAAATGAGTGGGATAATAGAAAAATAGTAACGCGTATCGCATTATTAAGACAACAAAGAGCTAAATTGCTAGGATTTGAAACTCATGCAGATTATGTGTTAGAAAAACGTGTATTACAAAAGCCAGCTCAAGTAAAAGAATTATTAGACACCCTACTCACAAAAGCAATTGATATAGCTCGAGAAGAAATTACAGATATCAGTGAATTTGCACAATCTGATATTGATGAGCTCCGAGCCTATGATTATGGGTATTATGCAGAAAAAATAAAACAAGCTCGCTATCAATTTGACGAAAATAGTATTCGGGAATATTTCCCTCTGAATCAAGTATTACAGGGAGTATTTGATATAGCAACCAGCTTATATGGAATAGAGTTTATTAAAAGAGATGACATACCGGTATATCATCCTGAGGTAGAAGTATATGAAGTACAAGAGGCTGATGGCTCTCATATTGGTATCTTGTATCTTGACTTTTATGCACGCTCAAGTAAGCAGTCAGGAGCTTGGATGACAGAATTTAGGGCTACATCATATCAGAGGGGAGAAGTATATACTCCTCATATATCTCTTGTACTTAACTGTTCGAGGCCTCAAGGAGAGATACCTTCTCTCCTTACATTCCAAGAGGTATTAACGCTATTTCATGAATTTGGACATGGATTACATGGATTATTAGGGAAGGGGTTATATCCATCTCTGACAGGAGTAAATGTGTATTGGGATTTTGTAGAGTTACCCTCTCAATTAATGGAGAATTGGGTATACGAGCCTGAGATATTAGCAAAAATTGGAAAGCATTGGCAAAGTGGAGAGTCAATTTTAGAATCTGATATTAAAAAAATTCAAGCTATTGCTTCATTTCATGAGGCGGTAGCAACAATACGGCAAATACGATTTGGAAAGTTAGATTTTGCTTGGCATTATGATATACAAGATTTAGAGAATACTGATATTACAAATATAGAAAATTATATTAATCAAGAAACTCAATTATTTCCCATTGAGGAGGGAACTGTTATGAGTACTGGCTTTAAGCATATTTTTTCAGGAGGCTACTCTGCAGGATATTATAGTTATAAATACTCAGAATTATTAGATGCAGATGCTTTTGAATATTTCTTATCTGGAGGTAAAATTCTTGACCCTGAAATTGGGGCCAAATTCCGTGAGCATATATTATCTCGAGGAGGATCAGAGCATCCACTGATACTGTATAAACGATTTAGAGGTCAAGATCCAAATATAGATGCCTTATTGAGGAGACTTGCCAAATCAACAAAATAATTATGTTACTGCAATATATAATAATATTGCCCATAATCCGAACCAACTAGCAAGAGTGATAGACCAAGCATTAAATGATTTAATAGGAAATTTGATAAATCCTTTTTGACGATTTAAATCAAGTAATGTTACAGATGCAAGAGTAGCGGAGATACAAGATAAAATACACCAGGGACAAACTGCTCCAATTTGGAAAAAGGCAATATATGTCCAAATATATGAGATGATAACAGCTGGTATGGTAATAAACATAGCTGTCTTGAGAAAAGTTTTGGAAACTTCTTTATGGGTGAGTAAATATAATACTGTGATCCAGGCCATGGGCCAACCAATAAGTCCTATCCAGGAATTAGGAAATCCAAACATAGTAGCATAAGTACTACTCATCACTTTACCACAATCAATCCATGGATTAATACTACATCCAGGAATATAAAGTGGATTGATAAGCATTAAATATCTCTCAATACTAATAATAAAGGCAGCTCCAAATCCAGTGATAGAAAAGAAGAGTAAAGATAGACTATGGGGGAGATGAAAGATTTTTTTCATTGATTCATATCAAGGTAATATATAGATAAATTATAGCATACCTAACCTATAGCTACAATCATATTATCGATATAATGGATATCTCCTATAATCCTTGACAAAGTCTTCATAATCAAGTATTATAGACATACGTCTGATTCAAAAGACAGAACATTCACAATTCAATCAACTTACAACTATATTTGTAAGGTTCAATAACTATTCCTGAACAGTAAAATAAGTAGATGGTTTTTAGGAACAATCTGACGTTTTCAATGAGAGTTTGATCCTAGCTCAGGATGAACGCTGGCGGCGTGGATAAGGCATGCAAGTCAAACGGATTTATTTTGATGCTTGCATTAAGGTAAATTAGTGGCGAACGAGTCAGTATAACCTTGGTAACTTACCCCAGAGTCTTGGATAACTTGCGGAAACGCAAGCTAATACAAGATGGTCAGTGTACTCGAAAGAGTATACTGTAAAGCTTCGGTGCTTTGGGAAAGGCCTTGGACGTATCAGCTTGTTGGTGAGGTAATGGCTCACCAAGGCTATGACGCGTAGGGGACCTGAGAGGGTGACCCCCGACGATGGAACTGAGACACGGTCCATACTCCTACGGGAGGCAGCAGCCGAGAATCTTCCGCAATGCGCATATTTGCGTGACGGAGCGACGCCGCGTGAAGGATGAAGCCCTGTGGGGTGTAAACTTCTGTCGAATGGGAGCAATTCAAGAGAGAGTACCATTCTAATAGAGGCTGCTAACTTCGTGCCAGCAGCAGCGGTAATACGAAGGCCTCAAGCGTTATCCGGATTTATTGGGCGTAAAGCGTCTGCAGGTTGAATAAAAGGTCTTTACTTAAATCCTCGGGCTCAACCCGAGGTCTGGTATTGAAACCATTATTCTAGAGCATGTTAGAGGTAAGCGGAACTCATGGTGTAGCAGTGAAATGCGTTGATATCATGGGGAACACCAAAGGCGAAGGCAGCTTACTGGGACATTGCTGACACTCAGAGACGAAAGTGTAGGTATCGAAGCGGATTAGATACCCGCGTAGTCTACACCCTAAACGATGAACACTAGACATTTCGAGTATCGACCCTCGGAGTGTCGAAGCTAACGCGTTAAGTGTTCCGCCTGGGAAGTACGATCGCAAGATTAAAACTCAAAGGAATTGACGGGAGCTCGCACAAGCGGTGGAGCATGTGGTTTAATTCGATATTAAGCGGGGAACCTTACCAAGGCTAGAAATCTAACTGTGGGTCTCTAGAAACAGAGACTGTCTTCGAGATCGTTAGACAGGTGATGCACGGTTGTCGTCAGCTCGTGCTGTGAAGTGTTCCGTTAAGTCGGGAAACGAGCGCAACCCTCAGACTCAGTTACAAGTGTCTGTGTCGACTGCCTGGGTTAACCAGGAGGAAGGAGAGGACGACGTCAAATCAGCGTGTTCCTCGACGCCTTGGGCTACACACGTGCTACAATGGGAAGGACAATGAGTTGCGACACTGTAAAGTGAAGCTAATCTCCTAAACCTTTCCTCAGTTCGGATAAAGGGCTGAAACTCGCCCTTTTGAAGCTGGAATCGCTAGTAATCGCAGATCAGCCTCGCTGCGGTGAATACGTTCTCGAGCTTTGTACTCACTGCCCGTCAAGTCAGGGGAGTCGGTAATACCCGAAGCATGTCCAATTAGGGCATACCACGGTAGGATCGATAACAAGGACTAAGTCGTAACAAGGCATCCGTAGCGGAAGCTGTGGATGGATCACCTCCTTTCTAAGGATATGCCTGTTGAAGTAATTCAACAAGGAAATGGTCGGTCAAGATGTAAATCTTGATACTTTTACACCAACAAATCCTTATTTTTTGAAATAAGGTGCGTCAGATTGTTACTAAAAGCAATGTACTTAGGTCAGAATAATTATTGAATTGATTGAACATAAAATAAGATAGACAGCCCTTCAAAAGGCTGTCTATTTTATTTTGAGAGAATATGATGTATAATACTTCTAATATGGTGTTGAAATTAAAGAAACTATTTCCTAAATCTACTCTTGTATATGCAACAGGATACCTTGTGGCTTTGAGTGTTTTATCTCGTATTTTGGGACTCATAAGAGATAGATTATTAACCAGTGTTTTTGATACCGCTATTTTGGATGCTTATTTTTCGGCATTTCGTATTCCAGATTTTTTATATAATATCTTGATTTTAGGAACATTATCTAGTGCCTTTATCCCTTTGTTCAGTAAATTAATTAATCGCAAAGATAAACAAGAAGAGGCTCAACATTTAATAGATGATGTACTTCTTATTGTAGGACTCGTTATGGGATTATTATCTCTCTTAATGATTGTCTTTGCACCGTATCTAGTTAAAATTGTAGCGATCTCATATGAAGGACAAAAACTCACAGATACGATTATGTTAACTCGTATTATGGCCATATCACCTTTTATATTTAGTATCTCTAGTGTTCTATCAAGTATCCTTAATTCTTATAAAAAGTTTATTATTGTAGCAATTGGTCCTTTACTATATAATCTGGGAATTATTATTGGGATTATATGGTTATATCCATTGTATGGGGTTGCAGGACTTGGATATGGGGTTGTTATTGGAGCTTTACTTCATATGTTGATTCAAATTCCGAGTGTATTACGATTACATGTTCAACTGAGATTAAGATTAAATCATATCAATACGAAAAATCTTCAACGTCTATGGAAATTATATTGGCCAAGATTATTTGTGATTGATACCGCAATGATTAGTTTATTTATTGGAACAATTATTGCTTCTACTCAAGCTAATGCCGTGACGTATTTTACATTAGCTTTTAACCTTAATGCATTACCATTGGGTATTATTGCATTATCCTTTGCTACCGCTATCTTTCCGTATTTAACAGAAGCATATGCACAAGAGAATGAAGTGGCATTTAGAAATTATGTTATTGGGGCAATTTCAAAAAATTTATTACTCTTAATTCCCGTGATGATGTTAATGTTAAACTTCCGATCACAGCTCGTACGTATTGTATATGGAGGAGGAGTATTTGATTGGGAGTCAACTCGAGTAACTTTTCAGACATTTACGATATTAGCTTTATCTATTCCATTTCAAGGATTAATTCCATTATTTAATCGAGCTCTTTTTGCCCGTCATGATACGAAAACACCAATGACAATAGGTATTGTAAGTATGATATTTAATATTGTCTCAGCTATGATATTAAGTCATTATTGGGGAGTATTGGGAGTGGCAGCATCATTCTCTATTACCATTATTCTGACTTGTCTTCTTTATGGTGTTATTATATTTAAAACTATTAATCATGGAAGTATTACAAGAACTATACGGTATGGGTTGCAGATTAGTCTCTGGTCTCTGGGTATGGTTATAATAGCGTATGGATTAAAGAATCTTATTGGAAATATTTTGGGGACGGATAGATTAATTGATTTAATTCTGCAAGTTGTGGGGGCCTCAATTCCAGCTCTTTTGGTCTATGGGTATGTGACATGGAAATTTGGCTTAACAAGGGTCTTATTTAGAGATACAAATAAAAAGGAATCATTGACATAAATCTTTATTTATTTTATAACAAAGATGTTCTCTTTCATATTACTTATGTCACTAAGACAAAGAAGGGTTATTTTAAGAGGCAGTGTAATAGTATGGAGTATAGGGTTTATTATGAGTGGATTTCTCATAATAAAGGGGGTAAATAATCATACCGTACGGCTCGTGGTAGGAGGTCTTAATATGGGATTTGGTATTTTGGTACTATGTGATAAAAGATTACGTAATTAGAGACCGAGTTACTTTAACTCGGTCTTCAAATTTTAATACCTTGAATATATTGCATAAATTAGCTATAATAATACACATATGCAATATATTCGTAATTTTAGTATTATAGCTCATATCGATCATGGGAAGTCTACATTATCTGATCGTATTTTAGAATTAACTCAAACTGTTGAAAAACGTAAAATGAAAGCCCAATTATTAGACTCTATGGAGTTGGAGCGGGAAAGAGGGATTACGATTAAAATGCAACCAGTTAAAGTTAAATATACGACTCAGGGTCAGGAATATACTTTAAATCTTATTGATACTCCAGGGCATGTAGATTTTTCTTATGAAGTTTCTCGTAGTCTTGCAGCTGTGGAGGGTGCAATTTTATTGGTGGATGCCACTCAGGGAATACAAGCTCAAACAATTGCTAATGTATATTTAGCCATTGATCAGGACTTAGTAATTATTCCTGTAGTGAATAAAGTGGATTTACCACATGCTCGCGTAACAGAAGTAAAGCAGGAAATAATTGAACTATTAGGAGTTGAAGAATCAGAAATATTAGAAATATCAGGGAAGACTGGACAAGGCGTTCCTGAATTATTAGATAAAATTATTGAGGAAATCCCATCTCCTATAACAAATTCAGCTGTATCAAATGATTTTCGTGCATTAATTTTTGACTCTGCTTTTGATTCATATAAAGGAGTTATCGCACATATTAGAGTAGTAGATGGCGATATATCGACTGCAGACACTATTAAAATGATAGCAAAAAAACAAGAAGCTCAGGCTTTAGAGATTGGGGTATTTACTCCACAAATGACTAAAGTAGATGTATTATCGGCAGGAATGATTGGGTATATTGCAACAGGATTAAAAGATGTGGAAAATGTACGAGTAGGAGACACTATTGTGAAATTTCCTGAAGGCCAGGAATTAAAACCTTTGGCTGAATATATGGAACCTATTCCAGTGGTATATGCAAGTATTTTTGTGGAAAGTACAGAGGAATACCCTATACTACGGGATGCTTTGAATAAATTACAATTATCTGACTCGTCACTGCTATTTGAGCCTGAGTCAAAAGAAGCTCTTGGAAAAGGATTTCGATGTGGATTTTTAGGAATGTTACATTTAGACATTGTTACCGAAAGGTTGCGTAGAGAATATGATTTGGAGCTTATTATTAGCACCCCTTCGGTTGCGTATATTGTTGAACAAACCAATGGTGAGACATACACTATTTATTCAGCATCTGACTTTCCGGATAATACAAAATTAGCTCGTATATTGGAGCCATATGTTCGTTTAGAGATTATGACACCAAAAGAATATATTGGAGCGGTTATGGATTTACTTCAAAAAAGAAGGGGGCAGTTTATTAATACGAAATATATTGGAGAGGATAGAGCTATTGTGGAATATCATATTCCCTTAGCTAAAGTTATTGTTGATTTTTATGATGTATTAAAGAGTATTACCTCAGGATATGCTTCAGTGAATTATTATCCTTTGCCTCATCAAGTAGCTGATGTAGTGAAATTAGATATTATGGTGGCTGGTGAGCCTCAAGAAGCTTTATCACATATTGTATATAGAGATGAAGCTCATGATGAGGGGAAAAGAATTGTACATAAGTTAAAAAATTCTCTTCCTCGACAGCAGTATGCAGTAGCATTGCAATCAGCAATTGGGGGAACTATTGTTGCTCGTGAAACTCTATCCGCTTTTCGTAAAGATGTTACGGCTAAGCTATATGGAGGAGATAGAACGCGTAAAGATAAATTGTTAAAAAAGCAGAAAGAAGGGAAAAAACGTATGAGAGATACTGCTAAAATTCATATTCCAAAAGAAGTATATTTAGAAGTTTTAAAGAGATAATAGAAGAAATAGACTTGTAAAATTATATTGACAGGTGTATAATAATAGATGAAGAGTATACTATTACTATTTAATATACATATATGACAATCTTTACATGGATTATTGGGGGAGTATTAATACTTATTGCTCTATATGCAATAGGTCTTTATAATAGTTTTGTATCATTAAGACAAAAAGTAACGGAAGCATGGTCTGACATTGATATTCAGTTAAAGCGGCGATATGATTTAATTCCTAATTTGGTAGAGACGGTAAAAGGATATGCTTCTCATGAGTCAGGGGTATTTGAAGAAGTGACAAAAGCTCGTTCACAAGCTATGCAGGCAACTGGACTTGAAGATAAAGCAGAAGCAGAAAATGTTCTCTCAGGTACATTGAAAAGTCTCTTTGCAATATCCGAAAATTATCCAGATTTAAAAGCAAATGAAAATTTCCTTGAATTACAAAGAGAGTTAAGTGATACAGAAAATAAAATTCAAGCTTCTAGAAGATTTTATAACAGTGTTGTATTATCTCTGAACACTAAAGTAGAA
>JALQTA010000026.1 GCA_023264145.1 Minisyncoccota bacterium
AGCATTTGAAGAAATTGTTGAAATCCGAGATTCAAAAGGAATCATACGCAAAGGAAGAGTACTTGAAGCAGGGAAAGATACTGCTATTGTACAGCTTTTTACGAATACTGAAGGACTTGATACAGAAACCGCTGAAATAGCCTTCCTTGGGAAAACTCTAGAATTTGGAGTGTCCGAATCTATGTTAGGACGAGTATTTACTGGAGCTGGAGAAGTGAAAGATAATGGTCCTCAAATTATTGCTGAGAAATATTTGGATATTAATGGATCTCCCATCAATCCAGGAATGCGAAAATTCCCTAGTGAATTTATTCAAACAGGAATCTCAACAATTGATGGACTTAATGCTCTTGTACGAGGACAGAAATTACCTATTTTTTCAGGATCAGGACTTCCTCATGCAGAACTTGCAGCTCAGATTGCAGAACAAGCTCGTGTGGTAGAAGTCAAAAATGGAAATGAAGTAGTAGAAGCTAATGAACCATTTGCTGTTATATTTGCTGCAATGGGAGTAACCTTTGAAGAAGCTCAATTCTTTATTAATTCCTTTGAAAAAACGGGAGCAATGGAAAGAGCAGCACTCTTTATCAATACCGCTAGTGACCCAATTGTAGAACGTATTACTCTCCCAAGACTCGCCTTAACCCTGGGAGAATACTTGGCCTTTGAGAAAAATATGCATGTATTGGTGATAATGACCGACATGACTAATTATGCTGATGCTCTACGAGAAGTATCAGCTTCCCGAAAAGAAATTCCAGGACGACGTGGATACCCAGGATATCTCTATACCGACTTAGCAACTCTCTATGAAAGAGCTGGCCTTATCAAGGGATCTAATGGTTCTTTAACCCAAATTCCTATTCTCACCATGCCGGATGATGATAAACAGCATCCAATCCCCGATCTTACTGGATACATCACAGAAGGTCAAATTATGGTAAATCGTGAACTTCATAATAAATCTATTTACCCCCCCATACAACCAATTGGATCACTATCTCGTATTGGAGTAGATAAAAAATTTACCCGAGAAGATTTATCAGCAGTCAAAGACCAAATGGCATCTTCTTATGCCAAAGGAACTGAGATTAAAGAATTAGCACTTATTTTAGGAGAATCTGCACTTTCAGATACAGATAAAGCCTATATTAAGTTTACTGAAGCTTTTGAAAAAAGATATATCACTCAAGGACGACGAGAAAATCGAAGTATCTTGGATACCCTAAATTTATCATGGGAACTCTTATCCATTCTTCCTCAAAAAGAATTAAAGAAAATTAAACCCGAATTTATCGAAAAATATTCTACCCTATAATCATGTCATCCGTAAAACCTACTCGACAAGAATCACTCAGACTCAAGAAGAAGATTAAAACCGCTTCTCGAGGACATAGTTTGCTTACTGATAAACGAGATGGTCTGATTCAACAATTTCTGACTATTATTCAAGAAGTAATTCGTCTAAGAGGAGAACTTACACCCAAAATAGTAGAAGCAATTCAACTCTTTCAATTTGCCCAGACAAAAATTTCAGAACAGACATTACAGGAATTAATCCATTTATCTCAAGTCAATATAAATCTAGAATTACAAACTAAATCCATAATGGGAGTAAAAATCCCGCATATTATCCCGCATATCGAAGGAGACCCTTTTCAATATGGAACCTTTGGAACTCCAAAAGATTTAGACCAATCCCTTTCATCTCTCCAGTCAATACTTCCCCTTATTATTCAATTAGCTAAAATAGAATTCACTGCTAGACTCCTTGCGGAAGAAATTGAAATCACCAGGCGACGAGTAAATGCTCTTGAATATGTCATTTTACCCGAAATGAAGCAAGACCTCAAATTTATTCAAAATGCATTAGATGAGTTGACAAGACAAGAAAAAGTCACTATTATGAAGGTGAAAGAATTACTGGAATTATAGTATACTCATCTCTCTATGAATAAACAACGCCTTGAAGCATTAGCAGAAGGAATATTTGCTATTGTTATGACTTTATTAGTTATTGAAATTAAAGTTCCAGAAATACATCATACCGTCACTAATGCTGAACTTGGAGAAGCGGTAAGACAATTAACTCCCTTATTCCTTAGCTATATGCTGAGCTTTACTGTTCTTGCAACACTTTGGAGAGCTCATGTCTTTATGATATCGTATTATGCAAAAAAGATAGATACCCATATTGTAAACTTTAATATTATTTTCTTTATTTTTGTAGCCTTACTCCCTTTTTCAGCACACCTTTTAGGTGAATATCATTATACTCAATTTGCTATTATCTTTTATGGAATTAATATTTCTCTATTAAGCTTAATTCTTTATGGACTAAGAACCTATATGAGACTGTCTCATAATATCGATGAAGATAAATTCTATACCTCAGACCGTAAATATACTCGTATACGGATATTATTACCACTATTAAGCACTCTATTGGCTATTCCTTTATCCTTCTGGAATACTAATATATCTCTTGTAATGTATACCTTTGTTGTATTATTCAACTTTTTCCCTGGCGGAATAACCTTTATTGAGAGAATATATCAAAAAATTATCATTCGTAAATAATCTCTATTCTTATTCTCGTCGAATAATCCATTTATATAATTCCCCAATCAAGACCACACCAATCATAGAGAATAGTCCATAATAAATACTATCTCGTAAAGGGATAGGGGTAAATTGAAGTACCTGTTGTAAAAATGGTATTTGAATCATAGCAATCAAAAGAGCTATAGACAAGAGAATGCTCCAATTAATAATAGTATTTGAGAATACTCCAATACTCATTAATGACTCCTTAGGAGATCTCATATTATACGTATTAGCCAGCTGCATACTTGCAAAAGACCAAAAGAACATGGTTCTTGCTTGTTCAATTCCTCTATTATAATACAAAAAGAATGCTCCAAACCCGATAATTATCATAGTTAAAGCAATTACTACAATATACATATATCTATCCTTAGAGATAACTTTTTTATCCACGGGAAGTGGAGGTTCTAATAAAATATCTTTATGACTTCGCTCAGTGGCAAGGGCAATATCAGATATTCCGTTGGTAACCAAATTCAGACATAATACCTGAATTGCAATCAAAGGTAAAGAATATCCCAAAGCTAAACATAAAATAAATACCATCACCGTAGCAATATTACTCGTCACCAAAAAAAGACTGGTTTGTTGAATATTTCTAAAAATTACCCGTCCCTCTTCTACTGCAGAAATAATACTCACAAAATTATCATCAGTAAGCACAATATCGCTCGCTTCCCGAGCAACATCTGTCCCTCTAATACCCATTGCAATACCAATATTCGCTTTTTTTAAAGCTGGCGCATCATTTACCCCATCACCCGTCATAGCAACAATATGATGATGTTTTTGTAATACTTCAGCCACACGTAATTTCATATGGGGACTTAATCGAGCCAAAACAGGAGTATGTTTGAGAGCTGCATATAATTGAGTATCCGATAAATCTACTAAATCTGACTCTTCCAATACTGAATCCCCTTTTTGTGCTACACCCACAGCCTGTGCTATAGCTAATGCCGTATCCTTATGATCTCCAGTTGCCATAATTACCCGAATTCCAGCCCTTTGAGCTTGTAAAATAGCTTCTTTCACCTCCATTCGAGGGGGATCAATAATCCCAACTAGTCCTACAAAGACGAGATTTTTAACTCCTTGAGGGTCAATAGTAGCAAGAGAGCTTTTATGTTCCTGATATGCAAGAGCGATTACGCGCATAGCCTGACGAGATAATACCGTAACAGCCTCAGATACCTTGTTAATATGGTCCTCAGTCAAAGGAATAGACTTCCCAGAAGCATTAAGAATATGACCACTCATACTTAATACCTTTTCACTAGCGCCAATCACCATCAGCTGATATTGATCTTTATCTTCATTATGGACATAACTTGCCCGATATTTATTTTCTGAACGAAATGGTAAATCAAGAAGACGTTTCCACTCTGTATCCAAGGCTTCTTTTTTCAAGCCACCTTTTGCTGACATTACCGCTAAAGCAACTTCCGTAGGATCTCCCATACCTTTGAGTTGATGAATAGTCTCTGTCATATCCTCATATACTCTCCCATTATGCGCCAACCCAGCAATATGAATGAGTTGCGATACCGCAGGATGATCTAAAGGAGTAATAACATTATCACGTTGAACAAAATCACCCTCCATAGACAATCCTTGCCCCATTACTGAAATACTATCCTGATCCAGTACCCAAATTTTTTGTGCCGTCATGTTATTTTCTGTCAAAGTACCCGTCTTATCAGTAATAATAGTATCCATAACTGCTAAAGATTCAGTAACAGGAAAAGAGCGAATAATAGCCTTTCTATCACTCATACGTTTTGCCCCAATAGCCAAGACCACAACCAAAACTACTGGTAAACTTTCTGGTATTCCTCCAACCAAGGCTGAGAGAGTAAAGGATATCATCTCATCTAACGGTAAATTTCGAAACCAAAAGCCAATAATAAATATAATAATCGAGGAAATAAAGGCAAATAATCCTAATTGACGACTCAATACCGCAGTTTGTTTATGAAAATGTGTCTGTTCTATTGGTACCGCCTCGATATCTGTAGCAATACTTCCTACCGCTGTCTTGGAACCTATTGCCACCACAATAGCCTTTGCCCAACCTGTAGTGACTAAAGTCCCCATCCAGACACTATTAACCCTATCTCCTATTCCCACCGTATGAGGAATGGCTTCAATAGATTTATGAACTGGATTAGACTCCCCTGTGAGGGAAGCCTCTGTAGTTTGTAATTCTATAGCCTCAATGAGTCGAGCATCTGCAGGCACCTTATCCCCTTCTTCCAATATAATAATATCCCCAGGGACTAAATCATGAGCATCTCGCTCTTGTAAAACTCCATCACGATATACCTTGGTTTTTACAAGAATTTTTTGAGCCAAAGCTGCTACTGATTTTTCTGCCCGATATTCCTGAATAAATCCAATTATGCCATTAATACCTACAATAATCACAATAATCCACATATCCACCCAATGTTGGAACAATGCCGATATAAGTGCTGCCAATAAAAGAATATAGATAAGTCCATTATGAAATTGCTTTAAGAATACCCAAAGAGGAGATATCCCTTGTTTAGGAGTCAATATATTTTTCCCGTATTGTAATTGACGAGCCTCCACCTCATGAGATTCTAATCCTCCCGTACTACTATGTAATTCAGCTAAAACATCTTCTATCTTGAGCTGATAATGTTCTTTTCGTTGTTTCATATTATGAGTTGTATTTATCAAGATTCGCAATTTTTGGTATTTTGACCACGAATACCGCCCCCTGAGAGGATCCAGGATTTTTTAAGGTAAGAGTTCCTTGATGCATATGTACAATTGTCTTAGAAATAAATAACCCCAAACCTGAGCCATTAGGATTTTGATCTCCAGCCCCACGAGCTCGGAACCGAGATTTAAAAATTTTGTCTTTAATGTTCAATGCAACCCCAGAACCATTATCCCTAAACCGTATCTGTAAACGGTCTCCATCATCAGTAATGGTAATCCATACCTTTCCTTTACCGTAATACACACCATTAGAGAGGATATTCTGGAATACCTCCTTCATTCTCACACTATCAATAGAGGCCGTAAAATCCTTTCCTACAGACTTCAAAATAATCTCAGTGTTAAAGTGTTCCAATAAATATTTGTTATCCTCGATAAGATATTTAATCTCATCATAAATATTCACACTAGGACGAATAATCACCCCAAATCTATTAGCCTTAATTGCATTAAAAGCTAAGATATCATTTACAATCGAAATTAATCTTTGCGAATTCAGATATACTCGTATCAAATCATCATGAGTAGCTTGATTCATCTTATATTTACCTTGCCATTGTTCCAAAATCAAAGATAAAAATCCATTCAGAGAAGTGAGCGGGGTACGTAATTGATGAGATGTCATACGAAGGAATAAATCTTTTGATTCAATCGTATCTGTCAACTTTCTATTTGCTCTCTCCAATTGATGCTCTTGTTTAATACCTTTGAGTAATTCTCGTAATAAAATATAGGCTAATAAACTAAATATCAGAAAGAATACAATATTGACTATTACCTGATATACCGTATCTGCAAGGAAAATATATACAAAAAGAATAATACCCATTAATCCCAACAAAATCTCCGATAAAATCATTTTGATATCAAAGAGATGATGTTTAAAGATAGCATAGGTAACAAAAACAGCAGTGAAAATTAATCCTAAGGGACCATATCGAGATAAAGAAGAATCTTTAAAGAGAATCGGATAAATCAAATTCGTAAAAATTCCAATCCAAAAACTTAAAGAAATTCCTACTACAAAAAATCGAAGCTGAAGCTTTTCCATACGCTTTTTTGTAGTAAAGAAGCGATACACAATCCTGATATAGGCATTACTAAATAAGCCAATATAGGCGACTCCATATAATGAATATAAAGATCCATATTCAAAGTTATAGGGACTTCTTGGAGTTTCAAATATATTTTCTACTACGACAGGAGTAAAAATAAATAAATACCCTAAAACGACCATACTCAATACATAGAGCCAATTATTCCAATGCTTGCCCCGTAGATAACTTCGTTCGAATAAGGTGAGACCAGTAACAGTGATGATAGCCCCCCAGAAAGAGGTTCTCACAAGATATAAATTAATTGCTGAGCCAAAAATATCTTCTCCAATTCCAGAATACAATAAATTTAAGACCAAAGACCAAATTATTGCACCCGATAAAGTAACACTAAATATTCTTCCCTTTGACTTACTTCCTATAATTAAACCTAAAAGAGCTAAATTTATTGATATGATAATTATACTCAAAAGGAAATAAGACATGAAATTTTTGTTTTATAATTATCGATGGGATTAAAACCTTCTAAAATCTATAGAGGAACTTCCATAAATAACTTGTTTTTACTTCTAATACACAAACCTCTATACCATTTTGTTTCGAGAAATAACCCTTAATTTCTTCTCTTGATTTTTTATGTTCAGATGTAAGAGGTAAAAGATTTGGTGCTATGAATTGAACATTAAAGATTTTTTCAATATATGTTTTTAATCTACTCTTTAATGTTACTATTATAAATCTTTTTCTGGTTTTTAACAAATAAAGATATAATTTTAACCCAATTAAAACAGTCACAATAGGGTTCTTAATTTTTTTAGCTCTATAGTCAGGATCATTAACCCAACGACCAATATCTACATAATCATAAAGATCTTGTTCTGGAATATCTACATTAAAATAATTCAAAGTAGATAGCTGAGTAGACTTATTATAAAATATCATTCTTAGAGTACCCACAATTTTATTATTCTTAAGTACCACTAAGTTCGTAGAAAATGGATCATAGCCATCAACAAAAATACCATGTTCTTTTTCCTCATCTAAATATCCAGTTTCTAAATACACCCTATGACGTAATCGATACACCTGTTCTAATAAAGGCCCATCAGCCTTTCGAACCTTATATCCTTGTATATATGCAATTAAATCTAAAATTTTAACTGCTACCTCAATAATAGCTAGTTCAAAGAATCGTATAATCTCTCTGGTATTCAATAAAAAGCTAGACCAAACAAATCCCAAAAATATAGCCATATATACAAGCAATGATTGCTCTGCGCTAAAGATTTGATATAAAAGAAGAAGAGTAGTAATACTCACAATTACTATCGACCAGACTCTCAATATCATAGACATACTTCATTAATTCGTGCCAACTATACCATATTTTTGTATTTTTGTCAATAGATGTCAGACAAAAAAACGCTCTTTATCTCAACATAATAGTCATAGATTTCAGCTCTCATATATTATATTAATTAAAGATACGAAAATAGCCTTACTTTATCAAGTAAGGCTATCGATTAACGAATTTATGATATTTTAAAAGCCATTTCTTTAGTTCCAAAGCCCCTAACTTATAAGTATGTACCTTTTTTGTTACATCAACCTCACTTGGATTAACTGAAATAAAATCTGCATTTATTTTTTTTACAATAGATAACATTTTATCATTATTTTCATACACAGCAAAAAACAAATCTTCTATGCCATACTCTTTTACTCCAAAATCTATTGTTGAAAAAACTGCCTCAAAGGGAATATATGAGTTATGTACGCTTTTATCAAAAAAATGTGAA
>JALQTA010000027.1 GCA_023264145.1 Minisyncoccota bacterium
AATAGCAATACGCTGTCTTTCTCCTCCAGACATTTGACTAGGGAATTTATTAGCCTTAGCTCCCATTCCTACAATATTTAAAAATCGTGGAACTTTTCTTCCAATTTCAGCTGAATCCTTACCCAAAATTTCCATAGCAAAAGCAATATTTTCAAAAGCGGTTTTTTGAGCTAATAACTTAAAGTCTTGAAAAATAATCCCAAGAGACCGTCTATGTCGAGGCATATCCCGATAAGCTAAATCATTAATTCGTGTTTTACCCAAGAAAACTTCTCCTTTATCAGGCTTTTGCTCCCCTGTAATCAACTTCATCAAAGTAGATTTCCCTGCACCACTTTGACCAACAAGAACCACAAATTCACCATCTTCAATTTTAAGATTTACATTTTCAATTGCAAAGGATTGTTCATCCCCGTATGTTTTGGTTACATTTTTAAATAAAATCATAGAACAATTTAGTTTTTATCTTTACTTATAAGAACGGAGATTATAATATCTTCTAAATCACCTGCTAATACCCCTTCAACATTTGTGGTCTCAAATCCACTCCGCTGATCTTTTACCAGCTTATATGGATTTAACACATAGGACCTAATATGATTTCCCCAAGAGATAGAGACATCTTCTGTATGAGATTTGGTTTCCTGACTTCTTTCCGCTTGTTTAAGCTCCCATAACTTCGCTCTCAGAATATTCATCGCCAATGCCTTATTCTGTAGCTGAGAACGTTCTGTTTGAATAGCTACCACGATATTGGTTGGGATATGAGTAATTCGCACGGCAGAATCCGTGGTATTCACACTTTGCCCACCAGCTCCCTGAGAACGATATACATCGATTTTAATATCACTGGGACTCACCACAATATCGTTTTTATCAAGTTCATCCATTTCTGGTAATACTTGAACCATGGCAAAAGATGTATGCCTCAGACCAGCAGCATTAAAGGGAGACACTCTCACTAATCGATGAACACCTCGTTCTTGACGAAATACTCCGTATGCATATTGACCCGTTATTTGTAGTAATGAACGTTTAATACCAGCTTCCTGGCCTTGTATATATTCTATCACATCTACCTCAAAATTTCGAGACTTTGCATATGATAGATACATTTGTGTTATCATTTCTGCAAAATCTTGAGCATCAACTCCTCCAGCACCCGCTTGAATAAAGACTAAAGCATTTCCTTCATCATATTCTTCTTTAAAAAATAATTCCTGCCAATAGGAATTTACCAAACGATTAAGAGATGTAAGTTCTTCTGAATAATCGATATCCGCCTCTTGTATTAATTGCTGAATAAAGTCGATACTATCTGGAATACTTTTGATATCATCTAGTTTTTTTTGAATATGAGAGACCTTTTTGAGAATAGCTTGAGCCTCTAAAGGATTATCCCAAAGATTAGGTTGCTCGGACTGCTTAATACTGATAATTAATTCCTCTTGGAGCTTAGATACATCTATTCCAAGCTGTATTTGATTCCACTTCTCCTTTATTTCACCTAAAATAGTTAAAGCCTGATCTTGGGTCATCCACTTATTTTTTTAATACATTTGAGAGATGAGGAACAACCCTACTTGCCAATCTAGAGTTAGCTTTATACATACTTTGTTCAATATTTCTACGATATCTTGTGAGAGATTCGGGAGTAACAGGCTTATATTTTCCTCCCATAACACCGTAAATAGCTTGATGGACTATTTTTTCATCAGGATGACCTCGATGAATTCCCGCATTTTGAGTAACCTCTTTTGCATATTCTTCTACTCTCATATCATTATCTTAATTCTAATTCTATAGCTTTTGATAATACTTCTATATCTTGATCTGTCAAAATATCTTTTTTATTCTGAATAAGGAGTTTCTTAATTTCTTCCCATTCTCCTAAAGATGCAAATTGACGACTATCTCCATATCGGTCAAAAGCGTCATCAAATACCGCTCGGATATATTCTTTTTTTTGATCGCTACTTGCTCCTGTAGACAAAAATCCACCACCTTGAAAAAATAATCTTCTTAATATAATTTCAAACCGAGCTTTATCCAACATAGTAGCATTCTTATATGTTTTTATTATACCATATTTTGAGGTAAAACTCAACTAAACATTAAATTTAAAATGACATACATCTCCATCCTGAATAACATATGATTTACCTTCTTGGCGTAATTTCCCCTGTTGCCGAGCGACAGCCTCACTACCACAGTCTACAAAATCTTGGTATGAAATAATGTCTGCCATAATAAATCCACGCTCTATATCTGAATGAATTACCCCCCCAGCTTGAGGAGCTAATGTTCCGTTTAAAACTGTCCAAGCCTTAGTTTCTTGAGGACCCGTAGTTAAAAATGATATGAGATTTAAGAGAGAATATCCTTCCTGAATCAGTATATCTAAGCCACTCATATCCCGACCCAACATTTCAAGATATTCTTTTTGTTCCTCTACATCCATAAGACTAATTTCAGACTCTATCTTAATAGATAACGGAACAATATTATGTCCAAGAGAATCTCTAAGCTCAGAACTCATCTCATAGGTTTCATCCGTATTCACCACATACATCATAGGTTTAGCGGTCAAAAAGCTATATGATTTTATGAGATCTAATTCTTTCCTATCAAGCCCTATATCGCGAATTGCGATACCTGATTGAATAGCAGGTTCTATCTTTTGTAAAATAGGAAATATCTCGAGAGATAAAGGATCCTTAGATTTAACTTTCTTTTCTACCTGAGACAAAGCCTTAGTAACCTGATCTAAATCAGCTAATAATAACTCCGTATTAATAATATCCGCATCTTCAATAGGATTAATACGATTTTCTACATGCGTAATATCATCATTATAAAAACTTCTAATTACATGACAAATTGCATCAACTTGACGAATATTAGATAAAAACGTATTTCCCAACCCCTCTCCCTTGGAAGCACCTTTTACCAATCCCGCAATATCAATAAACTCTATAGTAGTAGGTAAAACTTTAACACTTTTAGAGAGTTGAGCTAATACATTCAAACGTTCATCAGGAACTGCCACAGTACCAATATTAGGTTCTATAGTACAAAATGGATAATTTTCTGCAGAAACCTGTTTTTTGGTTAATGTTTGAAATAAGGTTGATTTTCCCACATTAGGAAGACCAACAATTCCTATTGATAATGACATAGTAGATTACATAAAGATAATATTAGCTCAATCATAGCATAATCAAAGCTTTTTTTCTAGATATATGATACTATCATAATATCCATTTGCACCTTATTTACGATGACTGATTCAACCACCTCTCTTGAAGGTCTCAAAAATTATATCCTACGCTTCAATGAATATAACCTAGATACTATTGATTCCGAGACTCTACTCTCTATTCTTAAAGAATTAAAAAGTGACTTTATCAGACCCTTTCTCAGAACAAAGCACACCCTACTATCTTTAGGGTTAAGCAATACTGAATGCTGGTTAGTAAAATCTCAACTTGAGCGTATTAACACTCTTTTTACAGCCTATAGCCACTCCGATCTCGGGATACACGAGAGATATTATGACACGACTCAAAGACAACTTGATATCTTAATTGCCGAACGATTACATATCCCTTATCCAAAGCACACCTAGTCAGGCTGTGCTTTTTTCTTTTACCCTTGCTAAATATGAGATTTTATGCTATATTAATAACAAACTTCGCTAGTTCTTTCACTTCACTCCGTCTGAGTATCTACAGACATCCCCCATTTATTAGTATTGTAGACAATAATGTTATACGAAATTACCTATATTCTAAAGCCCGAGCTCACTAATGAAGAGCAAGACTCTGTTAATGAACTTGTAGCTGACCATATCAAAAATCTTGAGGGAACAGTTACATCCACTAATAGAACTTTCTCAGCCCAAAGAGGAGGAACTGATGAAAATAATCTTCGAAAATTTGCTTATCCTATTAAGCATTATCGACAAGGTTATTATTATACCAGTACCTTTGAACTTAGCCCAAGTAACCTAAAGACCCTAGAATCTACCCTTTCCCGAGAAGCATCTATACTACGATTCCTCATTGTTAAAGATTTTATTGATCTATCACAATTACCCGTAGAAGATAAAGGTGAAGAGAAAGCCCAAGAGGTAGTAGAAGAAAAAGACAAATAACAACTAATTCTCTCTTATATGTATCTTAACAAAGTCTATTTAATCGGAAATCTAACCCAAGACCCCGAATTTAAAGCTCTTCCCAGTGGATCATCAGTTACAAGCTTTACCCTTGCCACCAATAGAACCTGGATGGATAAACAAGGACAAAAGCAAGAAACGGCAGAGTATCACAATATTGTAGCCTATGGAAAACAAGCTGAAACCATTAGCCAATATCTTAAAAAGGGAGCTTTATTAATGGTAGAAGGACGATTACAAACCCGATCTTGGGAAGCACAAGATGGACAGAAGAAATATAAGACTGAAATTATTGTAGATACCTTTCAATTTGGACCTAAAGGAAGTGGGACAACCCCATCATCCACTCCAAGCAGGCCATCTCAACACACACCTAATAAACCTCAGGTCCAACAATCAGCTCCTCAAGAAGAACTTCCTACCGTAAATCTTGATGAAGATGAAATTGACCTAGAAGAAATCCCATTTTAATTAACTAGATAATTCACTATGCGAACGAACAATAAGAAGAAAGTACCTAAAATATGTTACTTCAGTACCAACAATGTAGAAATTGATTATAAAGATGCAGTAACCTTGAAGATGTTTCTGACACCTCAAGCAAAAATTGTATCATCTCGTCGAACCGGAACTCGAGCTAATCATCAGAGAAACTTATCTAAGGCAATGAAAAGAGCTCGATTCTTATCAATTATTCCTTATGTAACACGATAAACCTATGCCTATTACTCAATCAGCCATCAAAGCACATCGACAATCTCTCAAAAAGAATGCCGAGAATACTATTGTTAAGAAAAGACTTAAAGCTTCTGTAAAAGAGTTTGTAGGATATCTTACAACTGACATTGCAAAAGCCCAAGAATTGATCCCAACCGTCTATAAGGCTATCGATAAGACAGCAAAACGAGGTATTCTTAAAAAGAACTCAGCCGCTCGTAAAAAGTCACGACTTATGACAAAACTGAATCAAGCATTAGCTAAATAAGTTTTCTATCGAGAGACCATCCTAAAAGACACTCCCAAAGAGTGTTTTTTAGATATTACTCTGAAATCATATTCAATATCAATCCTTCCAATATCGAAAAGGGATCTTTCCCCTCAAATTTGATTAAATAATCCCCCTGAGTCAAATATTGATATATTTTCTGAATAGATTTACTATCCCATAAACGTACTTGCTGAGCTGTCATTTTTAGAACATATGGATGGATATTAAGATAATCTTCATATCTTTTACCCTCCTCTTTTGCCAAGGTGATAATAAGTGCATTTTTAATCTGTGAAACAAAAAGACCATATAATCCAATCCCCTCTACCCCTTGCTGCTGTAACCATTTAAGAGCTTGGAGATATTCTGAATAATTCCGAGCATACATATATTCCGCAATAGTAAAAATACTGTATCTTTTCTGAGAAGGCAAAAACACAGACAAATTATCTTGATTAATAGGTTGGTTTCCATAATAATTATGAAGCTGATTAAATATCATTTCAATTGAATAGAAGTCTATTTGAAAAGGATTTTTCTTACCCTTAGATCCTGATTTTTCCTCTATCATTTTATGCTCCATTTTCTGATATTCTACCAAATACATAATCCCTGCTCGATTGATATCAAGACCTTGATTAATACTCATTTGATGAATATAGGCAATAGCTTTAACTTCTGAGAGATAGGGATATTCTTGTATTTTAGCTCCGACCACATCTAATATTTTAGTAAGGGGATGAGTTTTTAAAATGCCTGTCTTATCATAAAACAAGATAATAATATCCTCTTTATCTTGCAGATTATGTAATGTTTTCTTTATTTGAGGGTAATATACTTTAGGAAGAGATGCCAATCCAATAATGATAATAAGCCTTTTTTCGACAAATAATGAACCTGTATGAAGACTTTGTTTTAATTGTTTAAAAATCGTATCAATTCCTTCCATCGGAACATCTTCAAAGTCAAATATCTCTTGCTTAGCATTTTTTTGTAAACCAAGACTCTGTATAGAGTGAAATTTTTCTTTTGAACGATAGGTATCTTTACCTGAAATTGAAATTATCACAAATTACCCTTATATCTAATCTTTAATTAAGCTCCCATGTTAAGCTTTGTCCTGGCTCAATCACCTCAATAAAGGTTTGTCCTGGTACTAAAGCGACTTCTTTTCCATCAGCATCATAAAATCGTAACATATCCTTAAATCCATCCTTTTTCCAGGTAATAGTTTTTTCTTTTCCATTATGATATATTTTTCCTTCTCCCTTTCCATAAATACTGACCTCATTGTATTGCCCCTCAATTTGTCGAGAAGAAGCTCTTAATACCACAATATTTTTAGGAGTAATATCTGCATTATTATTCCCTCTATCAACATCTTTTTTTCCATACCAATAACGAGTATATGAATTCGTGTCTTTATTATACTCCCATTTAGTTGCATAGGCTGTTGCAAACCCTACATATAACGTTCCATTTTGAGCATCTGCTTTTTCAGCATTTACTTGGCTAGTACTTTGAAATTTATATCCATCTATATCGGTAGTCAACCTATAGTCTCGAGATTTCGCGGTATCGATAATTTTAGGTAAAGAAACAAATCCATTATGAGGAGCTGGAACCGTACTTTTACGGAAAAATGGACCACTAGAAGAGATAGCATCAATATCTGGGACTTTTCCTAAGTCTTCCCCTGTATATCGTTTACCTGTTTTAAGCTCATTTAAAGCAAAGTGTGATCCTCCCCAATGAACATAAATGGCATCCCACCCTCTTATAAGACTAATATAATCATGTCTTGCACTTCGTACCGACCCAACCTCTTGAGGCAAATTACACACAAAAACCCCCATAAGTCGAGTAACACTTCCCGTAATAACCGGCATTTCTACTACAATATCCGCTTGACTAAGTCCAGAAAGTGGACGAGCAACTACATCTCCAGCCATCATAACCGCAATAGGCCTTTGAGCATAATTGTCACACTGCTCTCCTGATAACGGACTTGCATTTTCTATTTTTTCTTCACTAACTGGTAAATCTCCATCTATCGCAACTTTATCTTCCGCTATTGTTGTGGTATTATTTTCTACAACTTTCGGTTTCATCATTCCTGAAACAACAACTCCCACCCCCACCATAGATAATACTAAAAAACCAATTCCACTAAAAACAATATACTTCTGTTTTTGGGTTAATGTATTCCATCGTCTTATAAATTCAGCCATATTCTATGTTGTTAATTGATTAATTTTTGCCACAATTTCTGTAGGAGAATAATGAGCTTTAATAATATAGTCAATTGCTCCTAGTTTTAATCCTTTAGTAATCTGATTTTGTTCATTCAGATTCGTCATAATAATAATTTTAGGATTTTGATCTGATGATTTAAGTTTATTATACTCCTCTAAAACCTCAAATCCTGTTTTTAGCGGCAACATAATATCTAATAACACAATATCATAGCTATGATGCAAAAGTTTATCTAAACCATCCTTCCCATCTGAAGCCTCAGTGACAATATACTTTGATTCTTTGAGTTTAATACTACATAATTCTCTCAAAAATATATCATCCTCAATCAATAATACTCTTTTTTTATTTTGTTCTGGCATAGTAATACTATTAATTATTATTAGTATATCATATATCTTATATCTGTAGCAATAGAGTTATTTATCCCTATCCCAAGGCTCTTTTTCGTGATATAATCACCCTATGAAGTTTAAAATATCCTCACATTATCAGCCGAAAGGAGATCAACCTCAAGCTATCGACAAATTAAGTCGAGGGCTTGCTGATGGTCGCAAAAATCAAACTCTGTTGGGAGTTACTGGTTCAGGAAAAACCTTTACTATGGCTCATTTAATAGAAAAATATCAAAAGCCAACTCTGATTATTTCACACAACAAAACATTAGCTGCTCAGCTCTATCAAGAATTTCGTGATTTTTTCCCCGAGAATAATGTCCATTACTTTGTTTCCTATTATGATTATTATCAACCAGAAGCTTATTTACCTACTTC
>JALQTA010000028.1 GCA_023264145.1 Minisyncoccota bacterium
ATTATCTTTACTTTTTAGTAATACCACAATAGACTCGGTATTATCATCCCGAATATCCTCCCCCCAAAGATTTGATTGAGGGTGAAGAAGCTGTAATTCTATACTATCTCCTAAAGAAATATAAGTATTAGCAATTGCGGGTAATATCTGAATATTCTGCTCTTTTACCTTTTGAAGTAATTGATTATATGTTTCATTTTTACTATCAAATACTCCATTAATCATAACTTTAGATACCTTATAATGCTCAATAACATCAAGACATCCTCCAAAATGATCAGTATCTCCATGCGTAATAATTACTATATCAATATATCTGGACCAAAAGCCTATTTTAGATTGTAATTGATCGAGAACACTATCATTTGGACCACAATCAATCAAAATTCTATCTCCTCTTTTTGATTGAATAAGACTTGAATCTCCTTGTCCAACGGTTAAAAATGAGATTTTATCTACTGGATAGTGTACTAATTGATATTCCCGATAGGTATACCAACATATTCCTATGATTATCACTCCTATAATACTATACCATTTCATATTATTTGATATTTACGATATATCCAATATATCACCCCCATCACCCCATAGATTACACCGACCATCAAGCCAGATATAGGAGGAATAGTAATACTGGCCCATTCAATAGCTGCTAAATATTGATTCATACGAAGTATACTATTTATGAAGAGTATGAGTGGATAGGTAAATATGTCCCAGGAGAAAAATAAACTGGTCACACTCCCCCATGCCATTGCAAAAGGAATTATAGGGACAATAAGAATATTAGCTATAATAGAGATAATGGATATTTGTCCAAAATAATATATTAATATAGGCAATACTGCTATCTGAGCAAATAATGTCTCCCCTATCATCGGAAATATTCCTAAACTTGGAAGACCCTCTCCATACCTTTTCCATACTTGCCCATATACAATAAGACCTATCACTGCCAAGAAGGATAATTGAAACCCTATATCATATCCAATATAGAGAGGATTGATAAGAATTAATACCGTTGCACATAGAATCAGAGGTCGAAATCCTCCAACATAATGTTGTAATTGTTCAGCTAATAATATAATAAAAGCAAATATTCCCGCTCGCATAATGGATGCCTCCGCTCCTGTTAATACCGTAAATACCATCATCACGATCACCGTAATCATAAAAGCATATTTTTTAGCTATTTCACGATTAATAAGCTGTTGATACACTAATATTATAATAATTGCCATATTATATCCTGAAACAGCTAACACATGACTCACTCCTGTCCTTTTAAAAGATTCTTTAATGGTATCAGGTAATGTATCGGTATACCCAATAAGAATACCTTTCAAAAACTCTCCTACCTGGCTTGGATATGCATTATCAATACGATTAATAATGAATTGTCTCATATCCGCAACCAATCTCATACTATCACACCACAGGGAACAAGAATATCTATCTTTTATCTGATAATCTGAAGCTGTTGCATATCGGTGAATATGTTTACCTAATAAAAATCTCTGAATTCCTTGACTTTCAGGTATTTGCGTTTTACCCGTTACCACAATATTCTCTCCATATGGTAATTCGGAATTATTGAGAGTAATAAATATATATGCATTATATTCTGGTATATGGGCTTTATACTGATATCCAAAAGATTGTATACGTGGAGATGATTGAATAATCATTTCTTCATTGTCTAGTCTATCCGGAATATTAGCTTGAATATGTGTATATTGATCTATTCTGATATTAAGATAATATCCCATACCTATCATTGATACCAGCCCCAATAACAAGAATATCAACCGTATATCACTATATAGCCAATATACTATAATGACAAAGGGAATAGTAAGTAAAATCCATATCGATTGAAGTACAAAAAAAGAGCCTAATAAGGCTCCGCTTAATAATCCTATTTGAACAGCTAAACTCATATTAGCAAGGATGTATTTCATAGTGCGCATAAATGGATTCGAACCATTGACCTCATCCACGTCAAGGATGCGCTCTAACCAACTGAGCTATACGCGCTATATTAGATATAGTATATACTGTATCTAATATGTTGTAAATAGAATGTCTTTAAAGATTTCCTAAATAATCTAATGCCATTTTATCAGTAATTTCTCCTTCTACCATAATCTTCAGTCGATTCATATCAATTTGATTATGCTCGTTCTTTGGATATTTTTCTAATACATGACTGATTCTATGTTCGACTTCATGAGCATCTGCTACAAATTGTTGTTCCTCTGCAACAGCTTTTAATATCAACATTAACTTTACTCGAGATTCTGCTTGCGGAATAGCCTCTTCTAATAAAGCTTCTCGTGTTTTCCCTGCCTGAGTCAAAGCATCATCTAAGGTTTGCCCAGAATATAAGGCTCTTTGTTCCATCTCTTGAATAATCTGATCTCTTTCAGCAAAGACTAATACATCGGGTAATTCAACGGTAAGAGTATCAAGAATACCATCTACAATAGACTGAATATATGAAGTTTGTATTTCTTGTTTACGCTCTGCAATAAGTCCATCTCGAAGATTTTGCTCTAATTCTGTAATAGATTTTTGCCCATTACTTAACTCTTTTGCAAATGTTTCATCCCATGCTGGTAATTGTATCTCTTGTACTTCTTGTACTGTTACTGCGAAATGCCCAGATTTCCCTGATAAATCAGCATTATGATAATCCTTCGGGAATGGGATATCAAATTCTTTTGATTCTCCTGCTTTCAGACCAATAATATGATCTTCAAAACCAGGAATAAATTTACCCGCCCCAATCTCTACTGGCATTTTCTCTGATTTATCAAATTCTTTACCATCAACGGTTAAAACATAATCAAGACTTACGGTATCACCTGTTTGAGCGTCTCTTTCTACCACATGTTGGGTTCCTCGTGATTTCTGTAAATATTTTTTTGCCTCTTCAACGTCTTTATCGGTAATATCTTCAGATTCTTTAGTAATACCTTTAGCAATTTTCTTATAATCAGGAAGGGTGATAGTTGGCATAACACTAATAGTAGCAGTATAAGTTAATCCTTGCTCTGATTCTTTTTCTGATAACTTAATTTCTGGGTTTGCTAAAGGAGATAATTGCTCTTGTTCAATTGCCTGCTTATATGACTGATTTACGGCATACTCAATGGTTTCATTAAGAATATCAGTAGGATTAAGCTGCTTAGCTACTAATTCTTTTGGAGCTTCTCCTTTACGAAACCCTGGTACCGTTACCATTTTTGCTAATTTTGTCTGAGTTTTATCAATATACTCAAGCATTTCACTTTGTATAATTTCAATAGTAAGTTCAACTTGAGATTTGGGAAGATTTTTGCGCTTAATATTCATAGCTTCTACTTATAATACATAATGTTGATAATTATATCATTAATACTTCTTAAATTCAAGGAAATCCTTACAAAATATGGTCGAGATGCTTTCTTACTTTATCTCCAATTTCTGGATGTTTGAGGCTAAAATCAATCATTGCTTGTATATAGCCAAATTTATCTCCACAATCATATCGTTTTCCTTCTAACTCGTATCCATATAAAGGTTTTGTCTTTAATACTTCAATAAAAGCATTATCAAGACCTAATTCCCCTTTTACTGAATTTTTTAATAATTCTAATTGATCAAATACTTCAGGAGTAATAATATATTTCCCAATTACTGCTAAATTTGATGTTGTGTCTTCAGGATTTGGCTTTTCAACAAATTTATTAATCTCCAATAATCTATCCCCTATTTGAACACCTTCAACAATTCCATATTTTGATACTTCAGCATGAGGAACCTGAGTTAAGGCTATTACAGGATCTTGATATTTATTATATATATCAATTAATTGTTGAATACCTGGCACTTCAGAATCAACAATATCATCTTCAAATAAAACTGCACAAGGTTCATCCCCAATAAAACTTCGTGTTGCAAGAACTGCATCTCCATTTCCTCTTGCATAACTCTGCCGTACAAAGAAAAATTCTGCCATATCTGAGATACCGCGAACTTGAGCTAAAGCTTCTTCTTTCCCCTTTTGTTCTAATAAATATTCCAGTTCAAAATGTGAGTCAAAGTGATCTTCAATTGCCCGCTTTCCTTTTCCTGTAACAAAAATAATTTGCTCTATTCCTGCTTGTACCGCTTCCTCTACCAAATATTGCACAATAGGTTTATCTACTAAAGGGAGCATTGCCTTGGGTTGTGCTTTGGTTACCGGTAAAAATCGTGTCCCAAATCCAGC
This sequence comes from Minisyncoccota bacterium, assembly GCA_023264145.1. GTDB lineage: Bacteria > Patescibacteriota > Minisyncoccia > SW-4-49-11 > SW-4-49-11 > CALRBF01. The sequence continues at coordinate 4,259 of JALQTA010000028.1, forward strand.
AACAGTAATAATAGCTTTTCTAATCTTCATATATATATATTCTTATAATTCTACTTGTGAGTTGTCTCCAATAACTAATTTATGTCCAGTAGGGAAGGTGTGTTCTTTATTAGTAATACGAACACTATTACCCAGAATACTATCTACAATTCGTTTTGAACTATGAATAGTATTATCATTCATTAATAATGAATGTTCGATTTCCGCTCCCTTGATATTACAGTTTACACCAATAGAGGTATATGGTCCAATATAACTATCTTCAATAATAGAATCCTTCCCAATAATCACCGGTCCTCGTATAAAACTATTCCCTTTCACAAAAGCGCCTTGTTCTAATACTACAATACCCTCTACCGTTACCGTATGTTCTATCTGTCCTTGTATCGAAGATTCTTTGAGTTGAGATAGGAGTAGTTGATTCCCTTCTAATAAATCTTGTGGTTTACCGGTATCTTTCCACCATCCCGTTATTTCTGCATACCCTACCTCAAATCCTTTATTGATAAGAGCAGTATGTGCATCTGATATTTCATATTCTCCCCGAGAACTTGGTTGTAATTCTTCCACTATAGACAATATATTCTTATCATAAATATATATCCCCGCTACAGCATACTGACTGGGAGGATTATCTGGTTTTTCTATTACTTCAACAATGCGTCCAGATTCTATACGAGGGACACCAAAGCGTTCAGGATCTTTTACGATAGATAATGCTAATAATGCATTTAACTTATCTTGATAAAATACCTGAATAAATTCATTAATATCTCCAAGAATAATATTATCGCCTAAATAAAATACAAAGTCTTCTTCTCCTAAAAACTGTCTTGCATTATGGATAACATGAGCAACACCTAAAGCTCCCCCTGTCTGTTCAATATAGGTAATATCTACTCCATATCGTGATCCGTCTCCCAATATCTGTGATAATTCTGTATCCCCTTCATTAATAGTAATACCAATTTCACGAATTCCTGCTTGTGCAAGTTTTTCCACAGCATGTTCTATCATGGTTTTATTTACCAAGGGAATAGTATGTTTATTACGATTTGTGGTAATGGGCCTTAATCTTGTACCTCGACCTCCCGCCGCTATCAATCCTTTCATATGTCTATAGTATTATTACTTCCCTATTAATGGCTGCCACCATGACTGATTATTACGATACCATTCTAGCGTTTTTCGAATTGACGTGTCTAAATCAAATACAGGTTTCCATCCCAAAGCACGTATTTTTTGACTATCCAGAGCATATCTTCTATCATGTCCTTTGAAATCAGGTATATAGTCAATAGAATTATGTATATCTAATTTTTTCATCATATATTGGGCAAGTTCCAAATACGTCATTTCAAATCCGGTTCCAATATGATATATAGATCCATTATATACTCCCTTTTGAATTATAGCATCAATAGCACGAGAATGATCTTCTATATACATCCATTCTCGACTTTGTAAGCCATCTCCATACAATGAGATATTCTTACCCATCAATACCGCAGTTATCATCTGAGGTAAATCAGTATTAGGATATTCATATGGTCCCATAATATTACAGCTTCGAGTAATTACGATGGGCATATCATAGGTTTTGGCATAAGCTTGACAGAGCATATCTCCAGCCGCTTTAGATGCAGCATAGGGGTTACTTGGTGATAAAGCCTGACTTTCTAAGGCAAATCCCGTGTACTCAGATCCCAAAACCTCTGCACTACTCATATATATAACAGGAATATGATATATACGTGAAACTTCTAGTATATTCGTAATACCTATGATATTGTTATATATCATAGGTGAGGGTTGAGATAAAGATTGTTCTATACGTGTTTCTGCGGCAAAGTTAATAATCAATTCAATTTGATATTTTTTGATCACATCCTCGACAAATACCATATCGGTAATATCCCCCTCCACAAAGGTATATCGTTCAAAATGAGATAGTCTATCAGTTTTATCTTGTTGATAAGAGAAATTATCAATATTCACTATTTCAAGATATGGATACTGTTGCATCATATATGAAATAAAGTATGACCCCATAAATCCTGCTCCTCCTGCTACCAATATCTTATTTTTCATATATATTCTTCTTTATAGTCATAGTATATCACATTGAAAGCGTATCATCTATGATAAAGCATCTACATAATTCTGTAATTCTCTGGGTAATTTACTATCAAAGGTATACTGTTTTTCCCTATAATTAAATTGTAACCGTGCAGCATGAAGAAATTGTCGCGATAAGGTCTGATTATCTTGAGCTTCCACTTTACCTCCATACAACTTATCTCCAATAATAGGATGTCCAATAGCCTTCATATGTACTCGGATTTGATGCGTTCTCCCTGTATGAATGACTACTTTGAGTAAACTGGCCTTATCATATATTTTCTGTACCCAATATTCAGTATCCGCATGACGTTCATGACTTTTTGACTGTTTATCACTTACCACAGCTACTCGCTTCGTATGGTCTAATTTAGAGCGAATAATAGGATAGGTAATATGATCATGTGTTTGACGTATATGTCCTCGCACGAGACATATATATTCTTTATAGACTTCTCTATCTTGAAATAAATGCTTCAAGAGTTCAAAAGCCTCTTGATTACGTGCAATGATCACAAGTCCACTGGTATCCTTATCTATTCTATGTACAATCCCATCTCGCTGTTGCATTTGAGCCTCTCGCGATTGATTCTTATCTTTGACCCCTTCAATTTCAGGATACAGTTCTTTGATGATATCTACCAGTGAATATGATTGTGGATTATTGGTTTTATGCATTAATAGCCCTGCTGGTTTATCTATGATAAGAAAGTCATGATGCTCATAGATAATCTTAACCTGATCACGCAACTCTTGCTTTCTATCTTGTGATATAGAGTCACCAGTATACTGTTTCACAGCAGCAATATCAACCTCAACAATATCCCCTAAGGACACCATCTCTTTTGGTTTTTTGACTATAATACCATTTTTAAATACAATTTCTTGTATAATGAGTTCTTGCACATATTGCCGAGAAACATCGGGTAAGAAGTGAGTGAGAAACTTGTCTATCCTCATGGGTTCTGCCGTATGATACTGTGTTTTAAACATAACAATATTGACTTTTTAGCGGTACTTGATAGACTAATAATAGCTATAGTTTAATATATATATGAAAAAAATTCAATTTCCTTCTTTTACTTGGATTGATATCAATCCCGACATTCAGAGTGATATTGACAATGTCGATACCATGATTAATTTGAAATACTCCACAGAACAAATTTTAAAATCCTCTATTCACCTCCAAAGACTGGAAGAATTTCCTGATTATATGGCGGTGGTACTTCATTATCCACTTTATGATAAAAAACTGCGTAAAAATACTGCAGTTGAAATTGATTGTATTTTAACCAAAGGATATTTTATTACCTCTCATATCCAGGATTTACATTTTTTAACGGATATTATGACTCATATTGAAGGAAAAACCTCTCGCTTCAATAGTCCTGTTGAATTATATGTTCATATTATAGGGAGAATGCTCC
>JALQTA010000029.1 GCA_023264145.1 Minisyncoccota bacterium
CTCATATCAAGAGGAGCGTCTTCTCTAAAACTAAATCCTCGAGATCCATCATCTAATTCCATAGAAGATAATCCTAAATCAGCTACAATCCCATCTACTGCCGCAATATTAAGTTCACCTAATACACGATCAATGTACCGAAAATTACTATGCTTTAAGATAATTTTATCTCCATAATCAGCTAATTTTTCCTCAGCAATAGCAAGTGCTTTACTATCCGCGTCAAACCCAATCACCTTGCCTGTAGATAATTGATCTGCAATAGTTGCCGTATATCCTCCAAGCCCCACAGTTGCATCTACATAGATACCATCTTCTCGAATTGCAAGAGCTTCGATAGCTTCATGTTTCAAAACAGGAATATGACTAAATTCTGCCATACTTATACTCCTAAATCTGCTAATTGTTCTGCAATTTCTCCTGACTCTGCCTCAGTCTTTTCTTTATAAGATTGCCACTGAGCCTCATCCCAGATTTCAAGCCTATCATAAAGACCTGTAATAATAACTTTTTTCCCTAACTGGGCATATTCTCGAAGATAATCAGGTAAGACCACTCTCCCCTGCTTATCCAAAGAAACATCCATAGCTCCAGCCAACATTAATCGACTAAAAGCTCGATTATTCGTACTACTAATAGGAAGTTTACTTAATTTAGTTGCTAATTCCTTCCATGATTCATAGGTATATACCCACAAACAATTATCAAGCCCCTTAGTCACTACAAGTCCAGCCTTCAAGTCTTCTTGAAATTTTTTAGGAACGGCAAGTCTTCCTTTATCATCAATGCTGTGGCTGTATTCTCCTATGAACATATATTCACCATTTATTTCCATTTTGTACCACTTTATACCATTATAATAGTATTTTATCCCCCTGTCAACACATTTTTATCCACAAAAAGAAAACCCCCGTCCATAAGACAAGGGTTACAAGATTTTTTAATAACTATCTATCATAATATTTAGTAAATGAAACTCTGTTTGTAGATTTTATTGAGTCAATAGAATATACTCAATCCAAGCTTCCAGATCATCTATTTTCTCCTGCTGCAAAAAGGCTTCAGCCAAATGCCTTGTATTGATTGGTGGAGACATACCACAAAGTCTCTCTCTTGTTTTCAATGGCAATGCAATAATTCTATCCATAACAGTCCTCACAGCCAAAGGAATTCTGGTCTCAACAGTAATCAAACACGTGTCTTCATAATCCCACATGTCGACAGACATAAAAATCCACGAAAGACTAGACTACTATATACAATCTATATATTTTTGTCAATTAACATTATTTCTTAGTACTCACTTTTTTCTTTACAACCTTTTTCTTTGAGGAAGATTTAGCACCTGCTTTCTTTTTTACCGTGTAATTCCCTGCTTTCTTCTTTGCTCCCTCTATATATTTACAGTCGGGATACCGGTTACATGCCTTAAATGGTCCTCGCTTTCCTTTTTTGAATACCATATCCCCAATACCACATTCTGGACATTTTTCTCCCGTCTTATGTTCGATTTTTTGAATTGTTTTACAGGTAGGGTAATTAGAACATCCCAAAAATGGCCCAAATCTTCCTGACTTTACCTCCATTATTCCATCGCTACAATTGGGACATTTTTCTCCTCCAAAATCAGCTTGCAATTGCTTCTCTTCATCACTTTGCTCAGTATATTTACATTCTGGATAATTGGTACAGGCTATAAATTTACCAAATTTACTTCTCTTTATTTCTAATTGTCCTCCACATAGCGGACAAGGTCTATCTGTAATTAATTCTCGATGTCTCTCAACATGTTTTTCTTTCTCTTTTAAATTCTGAATAAATGGAGTATAAAAATCCGCCATAGTCTTCTGATATGTATCCTTACCAATGGCAATTTCATCAAATTGCTCTTCTACTTTAGCGGTAAAGTCAATATCTACAATATGAGGAAAATGCGCTACTAGCATATCGGTTACGACTTTTCCAATATCCGTAGGGGCAAATCGCCTATCATCATTTTTAACTACATATCCTCTCGTTTGAATGGTAGAGATAATAGAAGCATAGGTAGATGGTCTTCCAATAGCATGAGTTTCTAGGGCCTTCACCAAACTACTTTCACTATAGCGAGCTGGTGGTTGAGTAAAATGTTGATCACCTCGAATATCTTCAGTTTTAAGAGATTCTCCTTCTTGTATCTGAGGAAGTAATACATCCTCAGACTTAATATCATACACGCGCATAAATCCATCAAAAACCAATCGCTTTCCTGTAGCAGTAAAGATATAAGACTGTGATTCACTATCAGTAATCGATACATTCATGGTATCAAATACCGCTGGTTTCATTTGACTTGCCATAAACCGCCCCCAAATCAAACTATATAATTTATATTGCTTATCATCAAGATAAGGCTTTACCTCTTCTGGAGTGAGACTTGGATCAGTAGGTCGAATTGCCTCATGAGCTTCTTGAGCATTTTTAGCCTTTGTTTTGAATTGCCTCATCTGATAATACTGTTCTCCAAATTGCGTCATAATCTGAGCTTTTGCTGCTGCAATTGCCTGCCTAGATAAATTCGTAGAATCAGTTCTCATATAGGTAATAAGTCCCGTCTGACCTTTAGCACCCAAAGATACCCCTTCATATAATTGCTGTGCAATCATCATCGTCTGCTTGGCACTCAAATATAATCTTCGAGCTCCATCCTGCTGTAGAGATGAGGTAATAAAAGGAGGATATGGATTACGGGCAACTGACTTATTCTCAATTGACTTCACCCTATATGATAATGATTTGAGTTGAGATACTAAGTCTTGCGATTCTCTTTCTGTCTTATAGGCAAATTTATCTAATCTCTTTTCCTTAATATGAGTGAGGGATGCGGGGATTTGAAGAGAAGCATCTCCCGCAAGAAAAATACCTTCAATAGACCAATATTCCTGAGCCTGAAAGGCTTCAATCTCTCGCTCACGATCTACAATTAACCGTAAAGCTACCGATTGTACTCGCCCAGCAGACAACCCTCGCTGCACCTTCTGCCATAAAAAGGGTGATAATTTATATCCCACTAAGCGGTCCAGAGCTCGCCGAGCTTGTTGTGCATCCACCAAATTACTATCAATATGTCGAGGATGAGATAAGGCTTCTTTGATAGCTGATTCCGTAATTTCATGAAATACCATTCTTTTGGTAGTATTGGGCTTTAATTTTAAAATATGAGCTAAATGCCATGATATAGCTTCTCCTTCTCGGTCTTCATCAGTTGCGAGTATCACCTCATCACTCATTTTTGCTAATTTTTTGAGTTCTGTTACGGTTTTCTTTGCCTTAGCTGGGATTTCATAGGTGATTGCAAATTTATCATCCGGATCCACTCCAATTTTTGATTTTGGCAAATCACGAATATGCCCCATTGATGAGACCACTATATAATCTTTACCTAAAAATTTACCAATTGTTTTGGCTTTTGTGGGAGACTCTACAATAATAAGGGCTTTGGACATATCCTATATATTTAATTCTCTAGTAGTCTATATGCTATTTGATATTTCGTCAAATTATTAAGAAAAAGACCTTCAACTCTTAGATCTTTAGAAATAAATATTTGTTTTTTTATTTACTTAATATTTCATACACGTGCTGCCCCGTATTATTCCAATCAAAGTCAAGGCTACGCTTGAGTCCAGATTCTTTATAATGCTGATGTATTGCACTATCTGTAAGTAAGGTATGCATAATATCCGTCAACTCTAACACATCATAAGGCGAGGTTTTATAGGCGGCGTCAAGGACAATTTCGGGAAAGGCTGAATTATTAGCGACAATTGTTGGAGTACCAGATGCCATAGCTTCCAAAGGAGGAAATCCAAATCCTTCATACAGAGATGGATATACAAAAATCTGAGCTAAATGATATACAATAGGCTTATCCTCTATATCTACAAATCCAATACGCAAAATTCTATCGCTATAGGGAGAATTATCTATCATACGGTGTATCTGATGATACAGCCATCCATCAATCCCCGCTATGACAAGCCGAATATCGTTATCCTTAGTCGCTAATCGTTCAAAAGCTTGTATTAATAATTGTATATTTTTTCTTGGTTCAATAGTACCTAAATACAAAATATATCGATCCGGGAGTTGATAACGTTGTTTAACTCGTTCTATAGCGTCTGATTGTATTGGTTGGCGAAATAATGGATCAATCCCAGAATAAATAACCTGTATTTTATCTGGATTTACCTTATATATATCTACAAGATCTCTTTTGGTTGATTCAGAAACTGCAATAATAGTATTTGCTCTTATAAGAAGTTTATCTATTCCAATATAACGATGCCATAATCTCATTCGTCGTGAGAATACTTCTGGTAAAATCCGAAAAGCAAGATCATGTACCGTGAGTATTAATTCTGTTCCTGGACTTATTGCGGTAATATTCCAATTTGGCATCCAAATCTTATCTGGACTTCTGGTAAATAAGGTATCAATATATGGTTGAGAGGCTAATTTTAAGGATATATTTAAGAGCTTATTAGGATAAGGAATCCATGTATCCAAAACTCTTCCTATACCTGAAGATTGCCTTAATCCTGTAGATAATGTCTCTAATTCTAAGTCTGAATAGTGATTTAGTACTTGAGTAATATGCTGAGTATATTCTCCAACTCCTCCTTTAAATCCATCTCTAATCCCTCGGGCATCTATCCCAATATTCATTATTTTTTCCAATAATACTCTTTAATACCTGCAATCGTAACTCCAATTGCAAAGGCAAGAATAATTCCTCCTAGACTAAAGAATACGGGATTATATTGAGTTTGCCGTATCACGGGATTTCCCACTTGAATACTATAATCCTGTATAGAGCGACTTTCAAGATATTCTGTGATGCTATTAAAAATAGCATCAGTTAATGTTACCCCGAGTTCAGCTTCTTTAACCTGAAATCTCACTTCTACTCCATTGGCAGAAATTTGCTCTGGAGTAAATATCGTTCGAAAATCTTTTACCGATAAATCTGCAATATCGCTTTTATTAGCATTAGTTAATACATCCTCTACAAAATCAGGAGTAATAAACCAACTGGTAACACTTTTTCCGAATAATTCGGTAGCTTGAATTGCATAATACCCATCATAGGTATAAAAATCTGTATTAGGACTTGGTTTTCGTTCTATATTAAGAGCTAAAGAAACATCATAAGACTCTGGCAATAATCGTGTCACCGCAATACCTAAACTCCCCCCTATCACTACTATAATCACAAGGAAAAAAGCATATTTTTTAAAGAACCTTCTATATATATTCATACGGTATTCTATTAATTATAGCTACATAATATCATATTGCTCTAAAAAGGTGTAGAACTTATGTTTAAATGTATCTCGTGAAAATTGCTGAGCATGATTATGAATATGGATTGGATCAAATTTCATTGTTTCAAATTGTTCCATAGCATGTAATACTGATTCAGCGGTTTGCTCATCAAAAAACACTCCCGTTTCTCCGTTCTTTACGGTTTCTAAAGCTCCTCCCTTTCCATAGGCAATTACTGGCTTTCCTACTGCCATTGCCTCAACCGGTACAATACCAAAATCATCTTCAGAGGCAAAGATAAAGGCCTTACATTCACGGAATTCACGCTGAGAGTCTTCATCAGAAAGTCTTCCCAGGAAAACAATATTATCATGTCCACGAGCAAGAGATTTAAGCCTTTCCTCATCCGGCCCAGACCCTACAATATGAAGTTTTTTCCCATTTTTAATACAAGCCTGAATCACAATATCATAGTGTTTATACGGAAGTAATCTTCCTAGCATCAAATAATAATCCCCTTCAATAGTTGCATCAAATTGAACCTCAGTATTCACCGGAGGATATAATACATGAGAATCCATCTTATAATATTTTTGAATACGTCTTGCGACATTTTGAGAATTTGCCAAATAATAATCAACTCGATCTGATGATAACTTATCCCACATACGAATATAATTCATCGCAAATGGGATAAATGGCTTGACTAAAGAAGAATATTGAAACTCTTTAAAGTATCGATGATAATCGTCCCAAGCATATCTCATAGGAGTATGACAATAGCAAATATGAATAGTGTCAGGTCGAGTAATAATACCTTTAGTATAACTATTAGAAGAAGATATTACCACATCATATGCAGTTAAATCTAAATCTTCCACCGCCAAAGGCATCAAAATAGGAAAGAATCGGTGATGGGTTTTTGCAAAAGGTAATTTTTGTAAAAAAGATGTCCGTATTGTCTTATCACTAAAAGCTCCATATAATTGACTTGAATCATATATCAAGGTATAGATAGGAGCCTGTGGAAACATTTCACTTAATACCTCTAATACACGTTCAGCCCCTCCATACTGAACTAAATAATCATGAACCAACGCTACTCGCATAATACCCTCTCATTAATTTATTATAGTATGCCGTTTTTATACTATTTCGTCAATTATTTCCCGACAATACTTCCTACAATAAAGGCAATTGAAGCTGAAATACTTCCTACAATCAAGGTTTCCGCTAAAGCCCTTGTTAGTCCATATCCGACAACTTTCCATCGTAATAAGCCTAATAATATCAATGAGATAAATACTCCAGATACCGATATCAAAAAGGCTTGGGTGGAATCTCCCAGCCCAAACACAAAAGGAATAAGAGGAATAAATCCAAAGAATAAAAAGGAAATAATTGTAGCTAAAGCCGACAGAACAGGATGAGAGTCTCCAGGATTGGGAATACCATGATACTCTCTCATTATCCAATCAATTCCGAATTCAGGATTCTTATGAAATAATTTTACAATTTCTTTTGCATCTGCTTTATTAAATCCCTTTTCTTCTAATTTTTCCTGTATTCGATTTCCAAAAGATTCAGTGCTATGCTCAAGATGTTTTAACTCTTTTGCATACGTGGTATGGTATAAATCTTCTTGAGAAGTTAATGACATATAATCTCCAAGCCCCATAGACATCGCATCTGAGAATAAGTTAGCCAATCCAAATAAGACCACGGTACCAATAGTAAGCCCTATCATACTTGAGCCAGAGACATTCGCTCCGGTAAATCCAGCTACTACTGCAAAGGTTGTCACTATTCCATCGCTTCCCCCATACACAATTTCACGCAAATAGTGCTCAGCAATATATTTTCTCACCTTAAGCCTTGATCTTCTCCAACGTCTCCAAACTCCTGCCATAATGGTATTATTTAATATTGATATGATAATTCTCTCATTTAGTATATACAAAATACCAAAAATATGCTATAATATATCTCATTAGGAAGTGTGGCTGAGCGGTTGAAGGCGGCAGTCTTGAAAACTGTTGTAGGGTTACACCTACCAGAGGTTCGAA
>JALQTA010000002.1 GCA_023264145.1 Minisyncoccota bacterium
ATACGCCCAGTGAGAAGCAATTCCATATTCACAATATTCATGCATCTCCTCTGTCCGTATTTGTATCTCAAATACCGTACCTGTTATCGGATCTTTAACCGTAGTATGAATACTTTGATATCCATTTGGCTTTGGATTTGCAATATAATCCTTTACTCGATTAGGAAGTGGTTCAAAATGTGATTGAATAGTAGAAAATACCTGATAACATGTAGCTAAATCAGGAGTAATTACTCGAAGTGCAATAATGTCATATACTTCATCTACGGTCTTCCCTGTACCTAATTTTTTATATAAAGAGTAGTATTTTTTAGCTCTCCCATAAATACGAGTATATGAGATGTGTTCCTCTTGAAATATTGTTTCAATACTATCTTGTATTGTTTCTAATAATTCTTGCCGAATATCATATTCTTGCTTTACTGATTGAATTAACTCTTGATACTCCTCTGGATAGGCATATGGAAAACTCAAATTTTCAATTTTATCTTGAAATTTCCCCATTCCTAATCGCTCCGCAATAGGGGCATATATCTCAAGACTTTCAAGAGCAATACGCTGCGCTTTATGAAAAGGAAGTGAAGATAATGTTTCTAAATTATGCAATCTATCAGCTAATTTAATAAAAATAACTCGAATATCACGACTCATTGCCACAAACATTCTCCGTAAATTTTCAGCATATCTATCCTCTCCCTTATATTTAATCACCGACAACTTGGTAACTCCTGATATCAAAAAAATAACATCTCTGCTAAATATTTTTTCTAAATCTTTTAAACTAACATGAGTATCTTCTGGGACATCATGCAATAAGGCTGCGATTAATGTATCTCTATCTAATTTCATTTCAGCGAGAGTTATACATGCTGAAACTGGATGAGTAATATAATATTCTCCACTTTTACGCCTTTGTTCTTTATGAGCTTCTACCATTTGCATAAAAGCTATTTCCATCTGTTCTAAATCTGCTGATGAAAGATATCCTAAATGCACTTTTAATATACCCCAGAGTTGCGTACTGGCAATTTCTAAATTATCTATCCTAATATCCTTGATATACATACCAAAAGTATATCATATAATGACAATATTACTATTGATATACAGAAGCAATACTCAAAACATACTTGTTAATGTCTTTCCATCTGCCCCTTGCGTCTTCGCTGAAATACGATAATCAGAAGGATTTAAGGCAAGCAGATATGAGCTTTGGAAATTCAAATTATCTGATGTCATATACAGGTAATCACTTACAAATTGGTTATTAAATTGAATACAATTTGTTTTAATGTTAGTGTCACAAATGGGAGTATAACTACTGGGAATAGCTGCTGGATAGCTACCTTCTACAGCAACATATTCATGAATATTTTTTAATAATACATTCATCTCACTTTGAATTTGTAAGTTTCTTAAATGATTAACTTCCTGATTAAAATTTATTACATATAAACTAATTCCCCCGATAAGAGTGAGAGTGAATACCGATAATAATATTTCAAATACACTAGCTCCTTTATAAAATGAGTGCATACTATTATTGATTTTAGTTATTATAGAACCTTAATAATCTACTCTATCTATTTCAAATCCAACATCTCTCAATCTATATTCAATACGCTCATACCCTCTATCAATATGATAAATATTATGTATTTCACTATCCCTTTCTGCAATCAGAGCTGCTAATAAAAATGTCATCCCCGCTCTTACATCAGGACTTTCTATTTTTCTTCCATATAATTGAGTTGGTCCATTTACTACCACTCTGTATGGATCACACATAATAATATTTGCTCCCATTTGATTAAGAATATCAGTATAAAATAATCTTCCATCAAATATTGTTTCCTGTACTACGGATGTCCCCGTAGCTTGAGTTAATAATAGCGTAAATGGAGCTTGTAAGTCAGTTACAAATCCGGGATATTCATGGGTTTTTAGTTGTAAAGCATGATATGGATTATTATGTGACATAATATGGATAGAATTCTCTCCCAATTCATATTGTACTCCTGCTAAATCAAGAAATTTCCAAAATACTCGTAAATGTTCTGGAACAATATCTGTTACCGTAATATCACTTCTCGTTAAGGCTGCTAAAATAGCAAAGGTACCTGCCTCTAATCTATCGGGAATATTTGTATATTCAACTGAATGCAATTGCTCTACCCCGATAATTTCAATTTGTGAAGTTCCATCACCCATAATCTGAGCCCCAGCACTTCTCAACATATCACATAAAGCAGTAATTTCTGGTTCAAGAGCAGCATTATATATCGTAGTTTTACCTTTTGCTTTTACTGCTGACATGATTAAATTTTCAGTAGATGTATGAGAAATCCATTTAAAGACATATTCTATTCCCGTTAAAAATCCTTGCTTTAACTGAAAACGATATGATGAGTCGGCTTCTTCAATATCAGCACCCATTAACCGCAAACTCTCTAAGGTCATATCAATAGGCCTGCGACCAATTGCATCACCTCCAGGATGAGGGAAACTAACCTCTCCAAAGCGAATTAATAACGGAGCAATAAAAAGAAAAGAGGCTCGCATTTTTACTGCTAAATCTACTGGGATAGAGCTACTGTGAACTACAGTAGTATCAATACGATATGAATGATTATCTAAACGATCTACTTTGGCTCCTAATACCATTAAAATTTGAATCATATCCTTAATATCATCAATATCAGGAATATTGTGTAATGTCACAGGTCCATCTATTAATAAGGTTGCTGGTAGTAGTTTTATTGCCGAGTTTTTAGCTCCATATACTGGGATGGTACCTTGTTTATGTAACTGATTTCCTTTAATAATAAATTTTTGCATAATATTAAGATTATATGTAGATATATTACTTTATTAATTCTAAGACTGTTTCCGTATCACTCCATTGCTCTTTCTGGCCATGAGCTCGTATAATACTTGTTTCACTTCCCTTACCGGTAATAATAATAGTATCTTCTGGAGACGCAATATCTAATGCTTTAATAATAGCGTCCCTACGAGACAAGACTTTCCAGGCATTCTTATTTTCTATTTTTCCGGATTCTAATACTCCTGCAAAAACCTGATCAATAATAGCTTGAGGATCTTCATCATAAGGATCTTCATCTGTCACAATAACATAATCATTCATACTACCCGCAACTTTTCCCATAGGAGAACGCTTCCATGTATCTCTCCCTCCTCCACAAGATCCTAAAATAGCAATTGTTTTACCAGAACCTTTAAAATCATTGTTAATGGTTCCATAAACTTGTACTAATGCTTCAGGGATATGAGCATAATCAACAAAAACATGAGGGTTGGTCGCAATATGATTCATTCTTCCAGGGATATCAACTAATTGATTTAAAGCCTGATTAATGTTATCGTATTCAAATCCTAACCAGTGTGCAACTCCTATAACAAATAATAAATTATATCCCATAAATTTACCCAATATGGGAGTAGTTACTTGATATATAGTATTATCATTTCTATCCCGATAAGTAAATGCTAATCCCGAGGTACTTGAATGAATATTCTCCATAATCAGAGTAGAGTCCGTTGACTTCCCAATAGATTGAACGGTTTTATGTGTTAATCCACGATAATATTCTTGATGACTATCATCCTGATTTACCCAAGCTATTGGCTGAATTATTTTTCCTTGGATAAATTTATCCTGACTTCGTTCAAATGACTGGAATAATAACCCCTTAGCTTTTTTATAATTTTCAAAACCACCATGAGACTCTAAATGTTCAGGATATAAATTCGTAATAATAACTGAATCAAAATGAATCCCTCGATGACGGTTTTGAGCGAGTCCTTCACTAGTAACTTCGACAATAAAAACTGTTGCTCCATGCTGTTTTGAATCTCTCATTAATTGATGAATTCTTCCTTTTCCCGGCATAGAGTTACGAAGAGGATTTTTATATAATGTTTTTCCATCACTACAATATACTGAAGAGGATAAGCCAACCTTCAAACCTAAAGTAGTAAGCGTTTGATACATTGTATAAACCGTACTTGTTTTTCCTTTTGTACCAGTAACCCCAATGACAATCATAGATTCCCCAGGTCTTCCCGTAATGATATATGCAAAATAAGTAATTACAATATGGTATATTCCTTTTATTTTTTTGATTAATTTCTGAAACATATCTTACTATGTTATATCTTTATTAAGGTATTATACATCATAATAGGATCATGAGATGTAAAAATAGCACTCCCCACTGCAATTCTCTCCACTCCACTCGCTATAATATGAGGGATTGTATTCTGATTAGCACCACCATCCCAAGAGATATCTCCTTCATACATCGTATATCTTTGCTTAAATTCTACAACCTTATCATATACAGCAGTATGAATAGGAGAACCATAAAATCCTGGATTAACCCCCATAAACTGAACTCCTTCTATTTTTTTAACCACTTTCCCAATATCTCGTATATCTGTGTCTGGATTTATTGCTATTGATACTTCTTTATTAATTCCCTTAATTTGATTTACTAATTGTCGTAATTGTTCTAAGTTTTCACAAATTTCTTGATGTACAATAATTCTTTTACATACATCAAAGGATTTAAGACTCGCAATAATATCCTGAGTATTTTCAAAGTTTGCCATAATATGAATTTCCACCTGCAAACCACCAAAATCCTCATAAAAAAATTCTCTTGGAAATAATGATTTTGATTCTACAAATATCCCGTCCATAATATCTATCTGAATGTAATCAGTCATTTGCCGAGCCAAAGATAGATAGTGTTTAAATTCTTGTTTTGAATTTGTTAAAATGGCGGGAATAATGCTCATCATAATGTATCTCTTAATTAGGTCTATTATATCAAATTAACTCATCAAAAGATAGGGTCTGATTGTAATCATGTTCACTTAGTTAAATTGCATCTAAAGCTGCCTGTAAGGCATTCCCTGGAGCAGTATAATTACTTAGTGTTGTAGCAGATCCTATTGCCCACACTAAGATACGAACATCAGAATAACTATCTGGAGCATTAGATGAGCTACCACTTCGTGCTAAAACATAAAAGGGTCTTGTACTTGAGGATTGGGAAGCTTGAGTTTGTGTTGTTACCACATCGCCTAGCATACGTTGATAATTACCACTAACACCACGACTAATTCCATAACCGCCAAGACTTGTTGAGCTAAATGCTTGTGAAGCACTATTACGAGATCTAGTAAGCTGATTCCATGCGAGACTCCATGAACCATTCCCAAACCCTCCATTCCCAAATAAAACACTTGGATTATTTGTGGGAGCACCCGTAGTAAGAACATATGTATGTAGATTATCCTGTCCAAATGAGGAGCCTGTATATCCAGTTATTATATATTTACTCGTTCCATTCCCTCTCACACCGGTTTTTATATTAAAATCTCCTGCAACCAACCCCACATGAGTAGGCGTAATTCCTTTTATGGGAACTAAACCACCATTCACAGTTGTTGCTCCAGCAAATACAACTAACTGTGTAATCGTATCCCACATTCCAGGAGTTTCTTTTAGAGTAACTACATAATCATTAATAGCTTGAGCATAAGCAGTAGGCACGGGATCACCTAAAGAAGCACGAGCATCCATCATTGCCTGTACATCTGGATCATATGAGATAGTAGCCCCCCCTGGAGTGACTACCTCTGGAGGTAAAGGATTATTGATAGCAATAGAAGTTGATGATTCCGCACGCAAGGCAATTAAACTGACTATATTAGCATTATTATCGACTGCAATACTATACCCAGATCCTCCGGTATTATCGTCATCTTCTGGATCTTGAGGGATAAGATTAAGATAGGTTGGGACAAGAGAAGATAAATCTATATATCCTGCGCATGTACTTGCATCAGGATCACAAATTTCTTGATGATTACGCGTGATACCAGTCGGATATGATCCTTCCTGTAATCGATATTGAGTTAAAGCTGATTCAATACGCAAAATATCAGTATTTCTTTGATTATTACGGGCCTCAGCAATTTGCCCAATTGGATCAAACGTTACTAAGGTAATGGCGAGTAGTAATCCTACTAAAGCAAGTACTAATAACACTTCCAGAAGCGTAAATCCTTTTTTTTGTTTTACTATATCTTTTTGTTTCATATGACTTTATTCTGAACGTAATGCCTTTACTGGGTTTAAAGTTGCGGCCTTCAAAGCAGGATAAATACCAGCTAAAACTCCTATTCCGATACTAATCGCAACAATACCAAGTGTCGAGACTAGATTAAAGTTAAAGAAGGTATCGACATCAAATCCTATCTTATTTAATTCTTGAACAATGAAGATATTTCCCACCTGCATACTTCCAATCACCACGAATAATCCCACAATACCTCCTAATAATCCAATCAATGCAGACTGTATCAAAAATACCCCTAATATTTGTCCATTTGATGCTCCCATAGCTTTGAGAATACCAATTTCTTTTGTCTGTTCATAAATACTCATAACCATGGTATTGGTAATTCCAATTGCGGCAATCACTGCTGAAATTGTTCCAAAAGCAATCATAGCTATGGTAAATGCTTGAATAATATCATCTAAAAACCCTAATACATCGTCGGCAGTAAAAATACCTTGAAAATTATATTTATCATCAATAGCCTCCTTAATTGATGTAATATTTTCTTCATTACCAGTCACCCGAAGCAAATCATATCCTACTGATGACACATACTCATCTTTAGAATCAAATCCACCAATTGTCGCTAATACATTTAAAGATGTATCTAATGAAATAATAGCATCATTACGATCAGATCCTGGATCAAATACCCCTTTAATCGTATAGTCAAATTGTCTATCTAAAATTTCTTTCGTTTTTACCGTTCCAAATAACGCACTTTTAGACGTAATAAAGCTGACTTTTTTACCTATCAATTCTTCTTCGGGAAGTTCATAAAATTCAGCTACTGACTTAGAGATAAATATTTCGTCCCCTACAGGTTTCGTTTTATCTCCCCAAAATTCAGTAAAATAGCTATCATCCCCCTCAATATCCCATCCCGTAATAAAAGCAGGACTATAGGCTTTATCCTTACCATCTAACTTAATCTCTAAATTATTCACAATGGTCGCGGGTATAGTTGTTTGAACACCATCAATATTCTTAATTGAGTCTACAACGTCTTGAGTAATAAGAGTGGTTTCAGCCGCTTCTGTTGTTTCACTTGATGGTGGTGCAAATGCTCCTGCTCCCCCACTATTCGTAATATAAATTTCATTAGATTTAAATTGTGTCTGAATAGCACTAACTAATAATGTCCGAAGATCCTGCATTCCAAAAATAATAAGTGATAGTAAAATAACCGCTATGGTAATTCCTAAACTCGTTAAAATAGTTCGGAGTTTACGACGAGCAACCAGACTAAATGCATATTTAATCATATATTTATATATTATCCACTAATTTCCCATCTCGTAGAAATAACTTTCTATCAATACCTTCCGCTAAGTGCAAATCATGAGTCACCAAAAACATTGTCATATTTTCTTCTGCATTGAGTTCAAATAATAAATGCATTATTTCTTTTCCGGTAACAGAGTCTAAATTCCCTGTTGGCTCATCAGCTAATAGAATTTCTGGCTTAGCCAGTAAAGCTCTTGCAATAGCAACTCTTTGCATTTGCCCTCCAGATAATTCATTTGGTCTATGCTTCACTCTATCTGATAGTCCCACTTTATCTAATAAATATTTTGCTCTTTCTGTTGATTCTATAGCTGTTAATTGTCCCCCAAATTTCACTGGTAATAAGACATTTTCTAATACATTTAATGCTGAAATTAAATTAAATTGCTGAAAGATAGTACCTACTTTTAATCTTCGATAGATATTGGGATTATAATCCTTAATATCTTTACCATCTACAATAACCTGCCCCTCATATACGCGATCAAGTCCACCTAATACATTTAATAAAGTTGACTTTCCTGATCCAGAGCTTCCAATAATCGCAACCATTTCTTTGGTCTCGGCGGTAAATGAAATATCATTCAATGCAAACACCGTATTTTCTGCATTCATTTGATATATTTTTTTTAAATTTTTTACCTCTATCATATCTATTGTCTTAATGTATCTACTAATTGTACAATAGCTTCTGTATTAATTTGCTCAAACTCCAATAACTCTTGTGGTAGTCCGCTACGAGGCATTTGATGTACCGTTAATGCCCGAATTGGAGTTAAGACATCTTCGAGCTCTGTCCTAATAGCTTCAGAAATACCTCCCGCCACATGATTATCTTCCACAACAATAATGCCTTTTGTTTCACGAGCGGCTAAATGTAGAGTAGCTGTATCAAGAGGATTTACACTATATAGATCTATCACTCTCACTCTTATCCCTCTTGCTTCTAGTATATCATATGCTTTAAGACATTCATATAAAGTTATCCCAGCTCCAATTAAGGTAATCTCATCCATTTCACTCGTACGCAATGTTTTACTTCCCCCTACCACAAATGTTTCTGTAGCTGGATATATAATAGGTAATGCTTCACGGGTAAGCCTCACATAACTGAGGCCATCATATAAATACGCTTGCTCTGTTAATTTAAGAGCAGATATTGCGTCCCCCGGATAAAGAATAGCCGTCCCAAATAAGCCTCTAAAAAATCCAATATCATTTAACGCCATTTGAGAGGGGCCATCAGCCCCAATAGAGACTCCGGCATGAGTCCCCACTATCACCATATTAGGATTATTATACTGCAACATACGGATTTGATCATAAGCACGTGTCAAAAATCCTGCAAATGAACATGCTATAGGTTTTTTCCCTGCCAATGATAATCCAGTTCCCACACTAATCATATTCTGCTCAGCAATGAACATTTCAAGAAATCTTTCAGGGTCAGCATGATTAGCATAGGTAGAATTACTTACCTCAGCATCTAAAACAATAATATCATTATAATTTCTCGTTAATAAAGAGAGTGCATCACCAAAGGCTTTTCTTGGAGATATCAAAGAATCTTCATCATATTGAGGGTAGTCAATACTACTCATTGATGGAGGTATATAATGATATTCTGATTGCTGTTGGGGTACGGGGATATCAGCTCGAACTGATAAATCAAGCTCTCCTAATTCAGGGATATATTGACTAAATTGCTCTTGACTTAATGCTTTCCCATGCCAATTATCTTGTCCTTCGATTAAGGATATACCTTTACCTTTAACAGTTTTTGCTAAAATAGCAGTTGGCTTTAATGAACTTTTCACCTGCCTCAATGCTTCCATTATTTCTTCAATATTATGGCCATCAACCATAATAACATTCCAACCAAAAGCCTCTAAACGATTTTTATATACCTCTATATTATGTCCCACCATCGTCTCTCCCCTCTGCCCCAATCTATTAATATCGATTAAGGCAACTAAGTTATGTATCTGATAATATGCTGCGCTTTCTATACTTTCCCATACTGAACCTTCCGCCATTTCACTATCCCCCATTAATACATAGGTATAGCTATCTGTTTTATCAAATAACTTAGCATTCATAGCATACCCAAGACCTATTCCTAACCCTTGTCCAAGTGAACCTGTAGCTGCATCAGTAAAAATTGACCGCATACTAGGATGCCCTTCTAATACACTATCAAAATTCCTCAAATCTTGTATTTCTTCTGGACTAATCATATGAGCCAAAAGCCATACACTATATAATAACGGTGCTGCATGACCTTTTGACAAAATAAATCTATCATTATAAAGACTATGCGTATTATGAATATCATAATGAAATTCACCACCAAAAAATAATGATACTACAAGTTCTGCCGCTGATAGCGATGAACTTGGATGCCCTGATCCTGCTTGAGTGGTTGAATATACACTCCAGTATCGGGCAAGTTGAGCTAATTGTATTAATCGTGAAGTCTCCATATTATAAAGAGTTATTTTCCATTGCTGTTATCTTTGATATTCTCCGAATATGCCGTTCTTCATATGATGGCTCTGTTTCAATAAAAGCAACGACTATATCGAGTAAATCTGCAGGATCATTCTCTGCTGATAAAGCCAATACATTAAGATGATTATGATTACGAGCCACCTTTACCGTATCGAGAGAATTCAATACAGCCGATCTAATACCAGGAACTTTATTTGCAACAATACTTACCCCTACTCCCGTTCCACAAATAACAATACCAAGAGATTTAGTATTATTCGCAACCTGTTGTGCCACTGCTGTCGCATAATCTGGATAATCATCAGTTTGATCATAGACACTGTTCCCACAATCAACAACATCTTTTCCTTGTGACCGTAAAAAAGAAATAATATGCTGCTTTAATTCAAATCCCCTATGATCAGATCCTATATATATTGTTGATATATTCATATGTATACTATTATTTTTGTAATAATTTTAAGGCCATTCTAATTTGCTCTGAAACCTCTAAGCTTGCATCTAATTGAGGAATTACCCTCTGAATCTGAATTGATTTATACCCTAAAGATTCTAATGCATCCCATACATCTTGAGTAATATGATATTCTTGTCTATCAACTACCGCATCATCTATTGATCCCATTTGGGATATAGCCACACCTAATTTATCTCTTAATTCTAAAATAATTCTTTCTGCTGTTTTTTTGCCAATTCCAGAAGCTTGATTCAGTACATTAACTCGCTCTTGTTGTATAGAGTGAATTAATGCCTCTGGTCTATCTAAATCTAAAATAGATAAAGCACTTTTACACCCCACCCCATTTACGGATATTAATTGCTTAAATAATTCATAAGACATCATATCCAAAAATCCAAATAATGTTAAGCTATCTTCTTTTACATCTAAATACGTAATCAGTGAAACTTCATCTCCCACTCCCCCTAATGAGCTCAGTGTGATACTGTTTACTAATACCATATATCCAACACCACCTACCGCAACAATGATAGTATGATCTTTTTTATATTGAATAGTACCCGACAAACTTGCAATCATACATTATATTATTTCATACCTTTATTATATCATATATATTGAGAAAAATTGTATTTAATGCTACACTATATACGGTATCATATACCAAATTATTCAATAAATACTATCATTATGATCAAAGTAGGACAACCAGCTCCTGATTTTACTCTTCAAGGGTATCAGGACGGAAAATTTGCAGAATACTCTCTATCCAAAATTACTGAAACAGGAAAATGGGTAGTATTATTCTTTTATCCATTAGACTTCACCTTTGTATGTCCAACTGAGATTACTGGATTCAACAAACATATTGAAGAATTCAATAAGCTTGGGGCCCAAGTACTTGGAGCTAGCGTAGACAGTGTCCACTCACATAAAGCATGGGTAGAAAAAGATTTAGGAAAACTCGAATTTCCTCTCTTATCCGACTTCAGAAAAGAAACAGCTGATGCCTATAATATCTTAGTAGATAATGACGGAGGAGTAGCCTTACGAGGAACCTTTATTATTGATCCTCTTGGAATATTACGATACTCTGTTGTGTCTGACCTTAATGTAGGACGAAGTATTGAAGAAACTGTTCGAGTATTATCTGCCCTTAAGAATGGAGGTCTTTGTCCCGTAGAATGGGAAGAAGGACAAGACACTCTCTAGTCCTCTCCTTAACTACATAAAAAGAGAAGGTTTAACCTTCTCTTTTTATATTATGCACTGGGTTATACGTAATAAGTATCAACCTACGCTTCAATACCCACTAATTTTGCTAATGTAGCTCGATCATATCCAATTAAGATTTGTCCATCTACATCAATAACAGGAACTCCCATTTGACCGCTTTTCTCTACCAATTCATTTCTCTTTTCAGCATCGGCAGCAACATTATAATCAGTGAATGGAACATTATTCTCTGCTAAGAATTCTTTTGCTTGCTTACAAAACCCACAGGTTGGAGTTGAGTAAATCTGTATATTTGGAGTACTCATATATCTACTTATTAATTATCTTATATACACAGATATTATATCATATTATTTCAAAAGTTCATCAAGATATTGCTCAAAGGTTGCAATAGGAAGAGCTCCTGCAATACGAAGCCCTTGAGTTACTTTCCCATTTTCAAGCTTTCCAATAATAAATCCTGGGGTACCCGTAATTCCATTATCATTCCCAAAGGAAATCCCCGCTTTTACTTTATCTGCAGTTTTTTCTTCTTTAAGACAAGTATCAAATTCCGCGGTATCAAGATCCTTAATATCTTTTGCTAATTCATTCAATTGAGACTCTTCCATTCCAGCTCCTCCACTTTCTGTATTTTTGAATATTAAATCCGCATAATCAAAAAATCCTTGATTCCCTTTTTGTTCATATACACATTGGGCAGCAATTGCCTGCTTAGTTGCAAGAGGATCATGAAAATCTAATGGATAATCTTTCCACGCAAGGATAGCCTTTCCTGATTCAACATATTGAGAAATAATATCTAAGCGAGCTCCATCATGAAATCGCTTACAAAAAGGACATTCATAATCACTAAACTCAATAATAGCAATTTGAGCTTTATCCTTATCCCCTAGATAAGGAGTGTCTTCCGATAAATCAACGGATATATCTCGAGCCTCAACAGGATCATTGGGATCTTGGGCTACTACTGGCTGTTGAGAATTATTTGATTGATTCGCTTGACTCCCATTATAGACAATCGCAGAAGCTATCATCATTCCTGACAATAAAATTGAAGCCACCACTAATAAAATTGATTTGTTTTCCATAGTATAGTATTATATTATTATATGATTCATTATATCAGACTCTCTGTTTGGTAGCAATATGAACGAGTATTCCCTTTAATATATTTACAAAAAAACTATGATTTACGATACCATCATTATTGGCGGTGGACCTACTGGAACAGCTGCTTCTGTCTACGCTGCCCGTAAACAACTCAAAGCACTTTTGATTACCGATAGCTTTGGAGGACAATCTGTTGTATCTAATGATATTGATAATTGGATTGGAGATATTAGAATTTCTGGTTTTGATTTAGCTCAAAAATTTGAAGCGCATATCAAGGCACAGCCTGGACTTGAAACTCTTATTGATAAAGTATCTGCCATCAATAGAAGCCAAGAAACTCCTTATCCCCTTTATGAAATTACTACCGAGGGAGGAAAAACATTCCAAACAAAAACCCTTATTCTGGGAATGGGAGCTCATAGAAGAAAACTCAATATTCCTGGAGAACAAGAATTTTCTGCAAAAGGAGTAGCTTATTGTGCCACGTGTGATGCTCCATTTTTTGGAGATAAAAAAGTGGCTGTTGTTGGAGGAGGGAATGCAGGTCTTGAAAGCGCATTAGACTTACTCGCTTATGCTAGTGAAGTATATCTTTTTAATCGCACAGACACTCTCAAAGGAGATCCTGGTACTGCTGAGAAAATACAAGCCCATCCTAAATTTAAAGGAATCTTGTATAATACTATCGTTACTGAAATTACTGGTGAAACTATGATGACAGGTATCACCTATACCAATACCCAAACCCAAGAAACTCAATCTATGACTCTTGATGGATTATTTATTGAAATTGGATCTTTACCAAACTCTGATATTGTCAAACATCTCGTAGATACCAATGAAATCGGAGAAATTATTCTTGACCATAAATATGGAACAACGTCAGCTCCTGGTATTTTTGCTGCGGGAGATATTACCGACGAGGCTTATAAACAAAACAATATCTCAGCGGGAGATGCCGTTAAGGCTGCCTTATCAGCATATAGTTATGTTCATAAATTAGAAGAGAATTAATAAAAAGAGATGCCTCGCCACAATGTTGTGACGAGGCTAAAGGAGGTTAAACTTCTGTTGACTCATTGGGATTAATGATGTCAGCAAATTCTTTAAGTGCAAGCTGAGAAATAATTGATTCAAGGATATGAATAGTAATGTCATTAGCATGTTTTTTACTCATACCTTCTTTTCTAAAAGAATGATACATCTGCTCCTTCAATATTCGAATTGATGCTTCCCAATCACGAACTCGCAGTTCACGGCGAAGAAAAAAGCTATGAAACTGTGATTGTAAAGCCAATGTTCCTCGCTCTACAATTTCCTGTTCTCTTTCTCGAGTTAAGAATCCAAACTGAGTCTGAGCCATGCTAATCACCAGGTAATGGGACTACATGCCATCAGCAGCATGTACTTATAGTATACCGAGTATTAATCTATTGTCAAAATATATCAACTATTTATAAAGTTTTGAAATACTTGAGTTTTTTCTAATAATCGTAATTCTTCACGACACCATTCGGAAAAAGTCTTCTCATCAGCAAAAGCTTCTTTCACAAATTTTTCCCAAGAGAGCCAGCGATAAGCTTCTAATTCCTCTGGATGAGGAATAATTTCATCTGAACTAATACCAAAATAAATGGGACATATTTCATTTTCCACTACTCCATCCCTCTCAAATCGATAGCGATAATCACTCGCTTTTACTAATATATTAAAGTTCTGAACACCGAGTTCATAATAAGCTCTTCTTCTCACTGCATCAATTGTTTCTTCATATAATTCAGGATGTCCACAACAACTATTAGACCACACCAGCGGCCAAGTTTTCTTCCCCCTCCAACGCTGTTGAATCAGAAATTTTTTATCAGAAGGTCTGAATAAAAATAAAGAAAAGGCCCGATGAAGCGGGGTATTCTGGGTATGTACCTCAGATTTAGGAGATACTCCTATTACTTCATCGAGCTCTGTAACTAATACAACATGTTCAAAATCGGGTTTTTGTATCATTTATTTTTTTAATTCAGCATCAATTAATGTCTTGAATTCATCCAGGCTTTGTGGATTCTTGATAATCACCCCATTCAAAATAAAGGTTGGGGTTGAATTAATACCAAGAGCAACTCCTGATTGATAATCTTTTTCTACTCGTTCTTTAGAGTCATCATCAGATTTCATATCTTCTTCAAACTCAGCAACATCTAATCCGAGTCCTTGAGCATAAGCACTAAAGAATCCTCGTGGATCTTTTTCTTCAGCCCACTCAGATTGTTTTTCAAATAATACATCTTTCATTTCCCAAAATTTTCCTTCCTCCCCAGCAGATTCAGCAGCTTGAGCTGCAAGATCAGCATTCGGATGAATACTTCGTAACGGGAAATGCCTAAATACAAATTTCAATTCCTCTGCCGTATATGATTCTCTCAACTGCTTAATAATAGGTTCATATGATTTACATGCTGGACATTGGAAATCACTATATTCAATTAAGGTTACTTTGGCATCACTATTTCCTAAAAAAGTGTCTTCTTCCGTCACTTCGACATTCACTTCTCGAGTACCACTATTCTGACTATTAAGCCCCCATATTACTGCCCCAATTACTACCAAAATGGTTACAATAACAATTCCTTTACCGATAAAATTATTTTCTGTTACATCACTCATATCTATATCTTAATCTTTATACTTCCTTTTTTATTATATCATATTCTTTGAGAGCATCAATGACTATGCCCATGTACATGGATATGTTCTTTACCATCATCTTTACGTGGTTTATGCTTATAGGTAGAAAACACCTTTGCTGCAATCAAACTCGTAATAGGGACCGCTAGAACAATGGCAATACTTCCCGCAATTGTTCTTACTAATTCTTGTGCAATAAATTCTGAATTAAGAGTAACCCATAGAGGGACATTGGCACTATTCATATAGATAAGAAGGAAGAATGGTAAACTTGATCCTACGTAGGCTAATGCTAAGGTATTTACCAAAGACGCAATATGATCTCTTCCTACTGACATTCCTGCACGATATAATTGTTTAAATGTTGCCTTAGAATTAGCCCGTTTAATTTCATCAATAGTTCCTGCTTGTGCTACCGTTACATCATCTAATACTCCCAACATACCTATCATAATACCTGCCAATAAAATTCCTCTTAAATCAATATCTCCATCAATAACAGAAGCAAGATAAAATGTTTCTTCACTCCCTACCCCAAACATCTGGGCCCAATACACAAATAAAGTAGATAAAGCATAAGCTATTGCAAGAGTAATATTCATAGATACAAAGGCAATCATGGTTCTTAAGCGAAATCCATGTGAAATAAAGAGAGTCAGAACAATAATACTAAAAGTCGAAATAAAGGTAACAATCAATGGATTTTGGCCTGATAATAATGAGGGTACCAAATATCCAACCAGGATTCCAATACTTGCAACAAGCCCAATAATAGACCCGAGACCTTGTTTTCGTGCAAAAATAATCGCTAATACTAAGAAAAATACAACCATGCCCATCAGTCCTGGCAATCTATATCTATCTTGAACATAATACTCTTCCTTGTCTCCCACTAATGTTTTTACCACTACCAAGACATCTCCTTCTTTATAAATCTGACTTTCTTGCAAATCAATTCCTCCTCCATTATTAACAACAATAATCTCATCCTTTTTTTCTTTATTAAGAATTCTTAATGTTAAAATTTGAGTCTTTTGTTCTTGTCCTAATACTTGGGAAGTATTTGTTTCAATTCCTTCTACACGAGCACGATAAAAACTATCCGGAGTAGAGTATTCCTCCCCTGTTGAATTAGGAATATTTTGAGGAACACTACTACTCTCATCTACTAATATCTCATCCGTAATAATATCTCCCTCCTCTTGAGCATATCCCCATAATGGAACAAGACATATACTGAGCATAAGAATAATGCTATATTTTTTGAACATCATCATATACTATGTGTTTATGTAATAATTGTTTTATGCATATAAGATTGCAATATCTCAGGAACACGAATACTTCCATCTGCTTGTTGATTATTCTCCATAATCGCAATCAGAATTCTCCCGATCGCAAATACCGTAGCATCATTCATATGCACAAAATGATTCTGTCCTTCTTTATCCTTATATTTTGTTTGTAAACGACGAGATTGGAATTCTCCCATATAATCTGACGTATGAGTTTCTCTATATTGATTTTGTCCCGGTAACCAGGTTTCAATATCATAGGCTCGAATATCAGGCGTCCCCATATCACCAGTACATTTCAATACCACTTGATAGGGCAATTGTAACTGTTGCATTAAATACTCTTGTATCGCTACAATCAATTCTTGTTCTGCAAAACCGGTATCCTTATCACTAAACACCTCAATTTCAATTTTATCAAATTGATGTAATCGTAAAATTCCTTTCATATCTTTTCCATAAGTTCCCGCTTCTCGACGAAAGGCAGTAGAATACCCTACATATCGAAGAGGCAAATTACGATAATCAAGAGTTTCATCCATATGAAGAGGTCCCAAGGTATGCTCTGCACTTCCCACCAACATCAGCCCATCTATCGTTGTCTGATATCTATCATCAATAGGATCAAGTCTTCCCATACGCTTCATTACCTCCGGTTTCATCATTACGGGAGGTAAAACAGGAGTATAATTTTTAGTATCAAGATTTAACCCTGCAGTATCAATAATCTGAGCAATAATATCTTGATTTTGCAATACTGACATTACCCATTGAATTAATGCAAATTGCATCAAAACTAAATCTCCTTTTATATACGCAAATCGAGACCCAGACACTTGAGCAGATTTTTCGGTATCAATCAGTCCAAGATTTTTCCCTAATTGCCAATGCTCTAATGGGGGGAAATCAAAAGCCGGTTTATCTCCTACCTGCCGAACAATAACATTTTCATTTTCCGTCAACCCAATCGGAGTATCTGCTGAGTAAATATTAGGCACTTGATACATCAATGATTGATACTCAGTATCTATATTCATAAACTGAGAAGAAAGTTCACCTAAAGATTTTTTCACTTCTTTCCCCTTATTAATCCAGTGCGATCTTTCCTCCATAATAGAGGATTCCGACATTTCTTTATTCTCTATTAATAATTTAATATGATCATCTATAGTATTTTTATCAGCTCTCAACTGCTCCATTTGTTGCAATATCTGGCAACGCTCTTCATATAATGCCAATAATGCATCAATATCAATTTGAACTTTTTTATTTCGAACCACTTCAATAAGAAGGTCTCTATTGGCTTTAATAAACCCGATATCTAACATAACACATTTTATAAGTATATCTCATTATACCACACTATAGTTCTACACTCAATATATATGATATACTTATTACACACATCAATTTTGTTTATATGAATAAAAATACAACCCTTAAAAAAGGATTTTCTTTATTAGAAATATTATTAGTCTTAACCCTATTAGGTATTTTATTTTCAAGTTTTTTATTCGCACTCAATCCCCGCCGCATCTCTATAGAAGCCTCTGATAATCAAAGAAAATCTGATGCTCTAACCATATATCAAGCGCTCCAACAATACGCTCTCCAAAATAATACCTATCCTCTTGATGTCCGTAACGCTATCAATAACTCAGTCACTGAAATCTGTAAAACAAGTGGAGTAGCTTGTAGTGGGAGAATTGATATATCAAGTTTAATTCCAGAATATTTAGCCACTATTCCCTCATCATCTGAGGATGCTAATGGCTCTGGTTTCTATCTTATTAAACGAAATAATCGCCCCTATATAGGAGGAGTTAATGAACTTGATGGATCTACCTTTGTAATAGAAAGTAATGATCAAACATTCACTCCCTAAATACATTGAATTGTGCTGGTGAACGGACTTGGTCACAAGTAACTTTTCTGACGAAAAATTCTCGCTACCCCGTCTCGCGGTGTTCGCCTTGGACATATGTCCAAACTCACACATACGCTCCGACTTTCAAGTCCTACAGTAATAGTCCAAACGGACTATTACCTCAATTGTGCTGGTGAACGGACTTGAACCGTTACGGAGTTGCCTCCAAAGGATTTTGAGTCCTTCGTGTCTACCATTCCACCACACCAGCATTGATAACCACCTTATTATACGCATGTCTATACACCCTTGTCAATGATAGAGAAGTATGCTATAATAAGCATGTAGTAGTAATATAAAAATAAAAGCACCGATATGTCAAATTCTGAGGACAAATCTCAGCAGATTGCTGAGTTAGAACAAATTGTAAAAGAGGCTGAAGCTCGACTCAATCAAGCTCGTGCCATGTTAACTCAGGTAGCTGGAGCAAGTCAACCTTATACGAGTGTATTAGGTCAGGCTGAAAAAGTTGTCCTAGGAGAATTTACTGGTGAATATATGGTTGATGAAACCAAAAAACAATACCCAGTACCTGCTAATTATGCAAGTAAATCTAAGCTGATTGAAGGAGATCAACTAAAGCTCACTATTACTGCAGATGGGGCTTTTATTTATAAGCAAATAGGTCCTGCTCCAAGAAGAAGAGCTATTGGAAACATTATTTATAAAGATAATAGCTATTTTGCAAAAGTCGGAGATGAGTTATATAGACTTCTTACCGCTTCAGTAACATATTTTAGATTATCTCCTGGAGATGAAGTGACTATTCTTACCCCTCTTACCAAAAAAAGTGAATGGGCAGCTATTGAAAACGTTGTGAGTGCTCAAGCTTTGGGAATTTCAAATACCAATGCACCATCCAATCTCAATGATACTCCATCTTCATCTATGGAACCAAGTAATCCTATTGATGAGGAAATTGTAGATGATACTCCTTTACCTGAAGAGGCTAACTCTGAAGAAGAACCTAGTGATGAGCCATTAAAAATACAGCCTTGGTAAAATTTAAAGAAGTAGCCTTATTTGGCATTGTTGGAGTTTTAAATACCTCGATTGATATCGGGGTATTTGCTCTTCTTAAGTCAGTATTCGCTATTCCCAATACTTCTTCT
This sequence comes from Minisyncoccota bacterium, assembly GCA_023264145.1. Lineage (GTDB taxonomy): Bacteria > Patescibacteriota > Minisyncoccia > SW-4-49-11 > SW-4-49-11 > CALRBF01. The sequence goes on from JALQTA010000002.1 coordinate 19,782, forward strand.
GCAATCATATGGATTAATCTTATATCCGTAGTTGCTGCTATGATATTTAGTTATCTTGCAAATAAATATATTACCTTTAATCATAAAAAATCGATCAAATCAACGGAAATAGGAGGGTTTATTATTGTTAATGGATTAGGATTTGCGGTTAATACCCTTATATTACAATTAACCATCATGATTATTGGTAGTGAGTCTATTTCCATCCTATCACCTAATCTCTTGTTAGATACCGCTATTCTTGGTAAAATATTAGGTACTGGAGGCTCCATGATTGTGAGCTTTATTGGCTATAAATTTTTTGTATTTCGTAAATAAGTATGCCTGCCTTATATCGTACCTATAGACCTCAAAATTTCAAGCAAATTATTGGGCAAGATATTATTAAATCAACCCTACAGAATGCGATTATTCATAATCGTACCGTTCATTCGTATCTATTTAGTGGTCCTCGTGGAACAGGGAAAACTACTATGTCTCGTATCTTTGCAAAAGCCTTAAATTGTCTCAATAGGCCTCAAGATTCTGCAGAACCGTGTAATATCTGTGCTAATTGCCTTGCCATACAAGATAACTCCTTTATTGATCTGATTGAAATTGACGCTGCCTCCAATAGAGGTATTGATGAGATTAGGAGTTTAAAAGAAGCAGTACGATTTGCTCCTTCACAAAAAAATGGATATAAAATTTATATCATTGATGAGTCTCATATGCTCACCAAAGACGCATCTAATGCCTTATTAAAAACTCTAGAAGAACCACCTAAAAACACTATCTTTATTTTAGCAACAACGGATGCTCATAAAATGATTCCTACTATCTTATCACGGGTACAAAAATTTGACTTCAAGCCGCTTTCCAGTGCTGAATTAAAAGAAAAAATTCTCTTTATTATGGAGTCTGAGAAAATCACTATCGATGACTCGGTAATTAACCAAATTATTCTTCAAGCAATGGGTGGTGCTCGAGATGCAGAAAGCATTCTAGGAAAATTAATGGCAGGACAATCAACTCATATCACCCAAGAATTTGCTGCTACTATTTTAGGGAAAAATTCATACTTTGAAGCCTATCAATTACTTACAACTTTATCCCTCAATCAATTATCCGAAGCAATTCATCATATTCATACCTTATATGACCAAGGGTATGCAATAGAGCAATTGTTATTACATTTGATTCATATCAGCCATATGATATTTTTAATGCAAATCAGCTCAACACTGATCAATACTGATACGTTATTAGAATCTGAATATGAGACCTTAACCACTTTATCTTCCTCTATTCCTCAACATACTATTATTACCTTTATACAATCTCTTGAGGAAATTAAAAATCAGACCTATACCGCCTATCTTCCCTATCTTCCTTTAGAAATAACGATTGCCCGTATATGGGGTTCTCCGATAACACCTTCAGATCATCATAGGGTACTAGATCCTACTCCTGAGCCTCAACCTATCATAGAAAAAGAACCTATTACTCCTCCTCTAGAACAACAACCTGTTCCTCCAAAACCAAATACCGAGACTATTGTACCAAAGCCTAAGAAAATAGATATTGATACTCCTATCGTTTCAGAAAAATCTCCTGGAGATATATATACGGTCAAAAAACTCTATCCTACTATCAATAAGTCTCTTAGTAAAACCAATAAAAGCCTAAGTGTTATTTTTGCGAAAACCGAACCCATTGAGATTACAGATCAAACTCTGACTATTGCTGTGGAATCAAATTTTTATCGAGATCGATTAGAAAAACAGACGAGTATTATCCTTGATAGTATTCGGGAATTCATAGATTCAATTATTGGAATTACCTTTATATCTCAAAAAATAGTCCCCCAGCCAATTGAACTTACTCCCCTTCAAGATATATCAGATAATGATCAGCCTAAGAATATTAATGATACAATAGCTGATATTTTTAAGGATAGTATGTAATATCTATTGAGTAAGAGCTTGTAAGGTTGTAGTTGATAATTCATTTGAAAAGAAAACCACCCGAGATAATACCCCATTAAGATAATTACTATTATTCCCATTTCTTCCTAAGGCGATTTGATTAAATGTACTTCCAATATTTACTGCACTCACTCCTGTTGCAGTTACTCCATTAAGGGCAACATTTCTCGTTGTTGAATTAAAGGAAGCTCCTATTTTACTTATATTTGCAACCACATTTGCACTTGGATTACTAACTTGAGTGCTAATACTTCCATCCCAAATACCAATTCGGGTATTCAAAAGCTCTCGGGAAATAGCTACTCCTCCTCCATTAAACCCTATAAATCGTCCATAACCATTTTGAGTACTTTCAAGCCCACCTCGTCCTTGAATAAAAAATGATCCTATTGATGTGTTAGATACCGTACTCGTAAAATTAGTCCCACTAATGGTTCCATTATCTGCATTACGAATTACCGAACTTCCTGTTGTTGGGATATAAGATGTCGGAAATACTCCCGTTTCTAGCTGTGCTCCCCATACATGAACATAGGATGAGGCATTATCTCCAGCAAATGATGTCACATTAGATTCATTACTCAATAATATGCGAAATCTCCTATTAGTCGCAGCGGTATCCGGATATCCAGACACCCATAATCTCCACCAACCATTCCCATAATCTTGAGCTCCCCAACTTGTTGTTACTCCTCCTCCCGATGTGTATTCCGCCGTATTAGTAAAAGTAGCGACGCCTGTAGAAAAGTTAAATATTACTCCATGCATGGCATTTCCCGTTCCGTATACTAATAATCGTGCAGCTGATCCTAGTCCTTGTTTGACAAAAATAGAACTCGTAGTATTAGTAGCTGTAGTGAAGCCAGTAGGATTAATTTCAATCCAATGAGATGTATTTACTGTATTTGCAATCACTCCATCTGCGCTTTGATTTCCATCTGGTCCTATAATAGTATTTTGAGAAATATTAGAGGAAGCTAATGTCCATGCTAGCTGAAATTCTTCACTACGCGTTGCTAGATTCGTTCTCGACTCCTCTACTAAAAGCCCCAAACTTTCCTTTGTAATAGGATTGTGGTCAAATCGAGGTTCATTGATGGCGGCTGTCTTTATGAGCCCATCTTCTCCTATATGTGTCCCTGTACTTGCTCTCGTAAAGGTTATAAGATTATTCCCACTTGCATTATCTATTAAGCTCTTATTACTTGCAAAGTTTAAGTCTAAACTTGGTGTACCTCCTATATTCCATATACTATCTTTTGGATGAGTCACTTCTATACTTGTTCCTGCACTATTCCTTCTTATATAATAATATCCTGTATCTGGTTCTGGTATATTGGCTATATAATCTGGACTGAGGAGACTTAAATCTACACACCCTACAGGTGGACTCGTAGTTGGACATATTACCCTTGCTCCTGTATCTATCCCCCCAGGATATTGTCCATTATTATCTATTGCATATTGTCCTATAGACTTTATGATAGTATTTATATCGCTTTTCCTCTTTGCTGCTCGGGCTGATTCTATTTGCTTATTAGGATTTATTGCGACCAATACGATAGCTGCTAATATCCCTATTGCAGCTATTACCAATAATATTTCTAATAGCGTGAATCCTTTTTTTCTTTTTGATTTTTGCATCATGACACAAACTAATGATATCTATGACATTAACCCTACAGCTTTGCGTACTTTTTCCATCGTATTCTGTGCTATAGATTGAGCTTTCAAAGTTCCTTGATGTAATATATCTTGTACATATACGGGTTGAGATAGTAATTCTTGACGACGTGTACGAATAGGTTTGAAGTAAGTCAGTATTGCCTCAGCCAATATATCTTTGCTTTCTTTATAAGATATACTCCCTTCTCGATATTGTGTTTCAATCTGATTAATTTCTTGTTCGGAGGCAAATAACCGATATAATGCCAGTATATTACAGCTATCTGGGTCTTTTGGTTCATGTGGTGCTTTTGAATCAGTAATTATCTTACTAATTTTTGATCGTATCGTATCTTCTGATTCAAATATTTCGATAGTATTGTGATAAGATTTACTCATTTTTCTTCCATCAAGTCCTTTTACTATTGAGGTGTCTGATTGAATATAAGGCTTTGGTTTTATAAATAATTCTCCATATCGAGCATTAAATTTATCTGCTATTTTTTGAGCAATTTCAATATGCTGTTTCTGATCCTGTCCTACAGGAACTACCGATGATTGATACAGTAGAATATCTGCTGCCATTAATACCGGATAATCAAATAATCCCATATTTGCTTCTTTTCCATTTGCAATAGCATCTTTATAGGCATGAGAACGTTCCAGATAGGAGACGGTCACTAAATTATTAAATATCCAAGTAAGTTCGGTGAGTTCTCGTATATCTGATTGTAAAAATAATGAGGTTTTAGTTAAATCTAATCCCATTGCAAGATAATCTATCACAATATCCTGAGTATAGGTATGTAATAAAACAGGGTCTTTAATACTGTTAAGAGCATGAAGATTCGCTACAAATATAAAGATATCCTCAAATTCTGTATCCTGTGACAATGAAATCAATGGTTTGACTGCACCAAAATAATTTCCTAAATGTAATTTACCCGTGGGTTGTATACCCGTAAGACATAATTTACTCATATATTCTCTTTCCTATCCGTTATTACCTTGTATTATACCATAGAACTAATTCAACATACTATGCGTTCTTCTTTCAATATCTGCTCTGACTTCTGATACCGTATGAGCATACTGCTGGCGGGATTGTTCTATAACAACTTGTTGTAAAGCTGGATTTGACTTATCTGCAAAGATAACTTCCATATTAAAGGCTTTACTTGTCTTCCCATTAATCATAAGAGTAATAACTGATTTAAGATTATCTATTGATACTAAATCTTCAGCACTATAATATGGCTGCATACGCTGAGCAATAAGTTCAGCATCTTCTGATCCAATACGAAAGCTCACTACCGTACCAACATTGCCAAAAACTGCATTTTTAATTCCCTCAGATAATTGACCAATATATTGATGAGCTAATATTAAACATAATCGGTATTTTCGCGCTTCAGAAAGAATTGTTGAAATACTATCTGTGGTAAAGTTTTGAAACTCATCTAAGTATAAATAAAAATCTCGTCTCTGATCTTCAGGAATTTCATTTCTTTTAAAGGCCGCCATTTGTAATTTTGATACCAATAACATACCCAATAGATTACTATTTTGTTCTCCTAGTCCCCCTTTGGATAAATTCCCAATCAAAATCTTTCCTGAATTCATAATATCCTGAAAATCAAATGAAGAACGTGACTGTCCAATAATATTACGTACCATCTCATTTTCAATAAATCGGCCTAATTTACTTAACAAATATCCCAAGGTATCCCCTGCCTGAGAACCTTTTTGTGTAGCAGGAAACTCTTTTTCCCAAAAATGCCGTATAACCGGATCATCTACGGTGAGTAATACTTCTCTTCTAAAATTTTCATCTGTAAACATCAGAGGAATTTCAACTAATGTTTTTGGATTATTAATATCTGACATCAGAGCTGACATAGCCATACGCATATTATGCTCAAAAATAGGTCCAATCATACTGGGATCTGAAACCAATTTATAAAAAATAGAAATCATTTCTTGAATAAGAAAATCTTTTTCTTCATGTGTGCGAGCTTCCAAAATATTAAGCCCCATAGGATAGGCTATATCTGCAGGATTAAAGTAAATCACATCCTTCATACGATGTTCTGGAATCATTCCTAATACATCTACCGCAAAGTCACCATTTGGATCTAATAAGGCTAAACCATGCCCAGCCTGTAAATCTTCTTGTATCATCTTTTTCATCAAAGAACTTTTCCCTGTTCCTGTCTGTCCAATTAAATACATATGGCGACGACGATCTTCCGTTGCGATACGAATTGGGGAAACTTCTCCTCTATAGGTATTATTTCCTAATAATAGCCCTTCTTTTGGTAAGTCTACGGGAGGATGAGATGTTTTTGAGGTAATCCACGTAACCTTAGGCGTTTCCACCCCCACTGATGGAATATGAAAAATACTCGTAAGTTCCTCACTATTTAAGATCATTGACTCCCTCCTTGAAAAAAGTCTAAATATAAAGGTATATACAAATTGTTTAATAGTCTTAATGGGATATCGAATAACCTTAAATTCATTTAAATCCCCATTCGCAAATTGAGAAAAAGCCCCTTCTAATTGATCAAATAATGCATCGGCTCGTGATGATTCATGAGATATCGTTAATAAACGGATATTAGTACTATAGGCAATCTTAGAAGTTTTTTGACTAATTTTTTCCATCATTATTGACTCCTGAGGAGACAGTGTTTTGATTTCCTTAGGTTGATTTGATTGAGACTGAGTGGTATCAGAAATAGTCTTCATAAACTTTTTATCTAATCCACCAAAAACCTCATGATAAGAATCTTTAAAGGATTCTCCTGATTGCATTTTTTTCACTACTTTTTGTCCATTTTTACTCCAGTCATCTGAGACTCTCTGAATTAAAATTTGCACGACAGCACTTTCATCTTCCTGAATTTTAGATAAAGCAGAAGTAATAACATTAAGAGGATTAGACTCTAGTTCTTTATAGGTTCTAATAGGTAGAATATAAGGTTTTTTGAGCTGCAAATATCCCGCTCGAATTTCACCACCAGGAACTAATACATTATAATCCGTAATATGTTTCAACTCAGCCTCAGGATATACCCCATGAATTTGTTTCTCAAAAATGGACTCATACCCTTTGGGAACTCCTATATAAAAATTAATTTCATCTCTTTCCGTAGGACTCACAATTTCAAGAGAAATATACGGGTTTCCATATCGTATATTATCCCAAAAGTTTTCTAATTTTAGATAAGAAAATCCAGCATATACTTGTTCCATCACACTTATCAAATCTTTTACATTCCCCTCAGGATTAGAGTTATTCCGAGGGACAATAATCTGGTACTGAGACATGGCAAGCCCTCTATTAATTCTTCTTTTCTCCCAAAATGGATGAATAATTACCGTCGCAATAATAAAGATCATTGCGAGTATCCATATCATAAGAAGAACATAAAGAAATATCATATACCCTATTTATTATGAATATCGGTTAAAATACCTTCCTGTATTAATGTTGGATACGCCATATTTAAAGACTCTTCTAATCTATCAAGCCCCACATAATCATCAATTGCTAAAAAGGCTTGTATCACTTCTAAAATATCTTTCCCCTTTGTGGTAATAAGTTTTTGAGCAACTTCCACACGACTTTCTTCTGATATAGAAAGAAGCCATCCATATTTCTTAACCAATTTTGGTGATAATGGTTTTGAAATAGGATTCTGATGATAGGTGGTTTTTTGTGTCTCGACAATATCTCTAATGTGTTGCTGTGATTGCTCATAACTTACAGAGCTTACCTCTTGTTCAGTTCTCCTTGAGGATACTTCCGCTTCAGATTGAACAGAATCCATAACTTCAACAGCTGTTTCCACATGCTCAGAGATGGGAGGTAATTCAGATTGATTCTGTATGTCTTTATTATATTCCATAGGTATGTATTAATATTTCGTATTCTTATATATAAGGATAGATTCTCCTATTATATAATCTGGTTTTCTCCATTTAAGCCACCAATACTCTTGATAATCTGGATTTTGTTGTTTTAAGTAAAAGGAATCTTGGAACATGGTAGCACTAATAGCCGTATAGCCAATTTTTGGCCCATCACTAGATTTTATAGGAATAACCGTAATATCTGGTAAATAATAGTTAATATCTCCTGTGCCAAAATAATCTACATATAGTGTATCAATATTTTGTTCTTTCGTCCATGTATGAAGTCTTTTCAAATCTTGCCCCCAATCGAGATTAGAATCAGTAAAAATCTGATACCCTTGATTTTGTCCCGCAAACATATTGAGATATGAAATATAGAAAGGGTGAGCGTTGAAGGTCGTGATCCCATATAGTATGATCAATATTCCTAGAAGATATCGTGAAAACGCAAGAGGAATTAATATTCTAACAACTCCAATCGCGATAATAATATACGTTAAAGCAACAGCGGGAAGAATATGCCTAATACCAAGATTAAGATTTCCCGTAATACTAATAAACCAATATAAAAGAATCATTGCAATCACCGTCCATTCATACCAGTACGTTAGTATCCAGTCTTTATTAAGAATAAATGACTTCGTATATACTAAACGAATAATTTTTATTCCAGAAATAATAGTTAAGGACCCCAATAATACAATAGTTACCAATTGTTCCTTTAATATATACGTTAAGGGAAAATAACTAGTAAAACTTTGATTCGTAAATGATCCTAATAAAAATGTCGTGTTCCCTCCCCCAACTCTTTGTATAACCATTGCTTGCCCTAGGAGATAATGACCAAAATACTGCATACCAGGTATACTTACAATAGTAGATAATGTATTTTTTGTAGTATCAGATATGGTATTATTTTGAGGAAATGATTCCTCAATGAGTTGTAATTGAGTATCCGTAGACATATTACGCATCGCAATAAAATAAACAAGACTAATACCAATAAAGACACCTAGCCCTACGATAATTCCATCTCGTATTAATCGAAGAATATGGGACCGTAATTGTTTTGAACCCCAATATTTAATACCCATATACCCAAACCCGCTTACCAAAAATAACGGTAATAAGAGAATCGTTGAGAATTTTGCTAAAAATGAAAACGATATAACTCCAATTAAACACCCGATATATTTACTCCGTCCCGATGTTAAATATCGTATCCAAATATCAATACTCATAATAAAGCCTATTGTGGCGATAATATCGGTAGTAACTAATCTCCCATGGGCAATAATATTAGGTGAAAAGGCATACAAAAACAATGCAAATATACTGATAAGCTTATTTTTTGTGTGATAATGTACTGAGTAGGCAAGATATACTCCCCCCAATAACACTATCAAGATAGTTGGTAATCGAGCCCACCATATCAATGCATTTGCATCATTTCCTGAACGAAATAAAAATTCATACCCAATATCCCATTGCGCATTTACTTTATTCATCCAATTATCACTATTAGTAGGAAAATTAACCGACATCCCCGTAATAGATGAACCTATCCAAATTGAAGCCCCTGATAACAATTTCAATAAAGGAGGATGCTCTGGATTTAGACGATAATCACCTGTTACAATATACGAATACCCAGCACCAATATGAGGACTTTCATCTACCGTTAAAGAATCCCCAGCGCTCGAAGTAAACGCAAGTATTGCCAGACTTATGGTGATCACTAAAACATATCCCCATAATGGAACTTGTGTGTATATTCTGGTAATCCACTGTTTCATATACTCTGTTTATTCCTTAAATTTATAATACACTCTATCTTTGATCCTTAAATCAATATATTCTAATCTACTTCTTTGCTCCAAAGAAAGTTGGCTAATAAAAACCTTATTTAAAGCTCTTGCTTGATACATAATATCTGTATCTAAATCTAGCATAATATAATACCCTTGTTCTGTATAGACATGAACATCGATAATCCGATTCTCTGCCTTTTGTTGAACTTGTATTGAATTAACACGAACACCTTCAAGAGCATTATATTCTGCGATAAGCGTTTTGAGCCAACGAACCTCTCTATCAGACACCACAGCTTCTCCGCGATTACCCAAGGATATCCCCCTTATTTCAGGTTGAATAGAAGCTAATAGTGTTACATCATTGCCCATATTAATTCCATCTTCACTCAAAATATTACATATTTCCCCTTCACATATTTTGGCTAATGGAGTTCGAAGTAAAATACCTATATTCATCGTTCGATTTAAAGTTCTGGTAATAGTAACTGTTTTAACCTGAGGAAATTCTTTTAAAATATATTGTTCTAATAAATCAATCCTTGTTAAAAAAATATTATTATTGTTATATATAAATGAGTTTTGACTATTAATAAAATCTTCTGATCGTGAAACTATTTCTTTTTGTAATATCTCATCCTCAACCTCAACAGTAATACTTGAAATATTTAATATAGGAGAATAGAGTGAATATCCAATTCCTATAATCACTACTATACTTATAAAAATACTTAGAAATGGAATTCCTGTTCTCTTCACCCGAGATTTTTTCACTCGCTCAGAAGGTTTTTTATATGATTTAGGAATATATACATTTTTCATAGCGGTTTACATGCTGAAGCTAAAGTTAATCCCCGTGCTTCAGCTTCTTCTTTTGATTGAAAATATACTTTATTCTCCTCCTTAATACGATTAATACCCGTACAATGGGAATAATAATATCGTGTCCCATTTTTACTTGCTACAATTTGACCAGTACTTATATTAGTTTGTTTACTCGAAACATTTTGGACAGACTCTCCCCCCTGAGTATCATCCATCTTCATTGCAATTTCTGCTGGATAAATAATCTGGATATCTCTACCTTGAGACTCATTAATCTTCATTGTTCCAATCATATATGAAGTACCTCCTATCAAAACACAGGATAGGATTATCATTAATACCTCGAACTGCTTGACAAATTTCTGTTTCATCGGTATTATTATACCATATATAGTAATATTATTTGATATGGCACATAGAAAAGCTGGTGGTTCTACCGCATTAGGAAGAGATTCAAATCCCAAATATCTTGGAGTTAAACTTTATGCTGGACAAAAGGTAGAAAAAGGAAATATCATTATTCGACAAAGAGGAACCAAATTTTATCCGGGAAAAAATGTATCTCGCGGTGCTGATGATACCTTATATGCTATTGCTAATGGGGTAATACAATTTGGAAAAAGTCGCAAGACATCCTTCACAGGAAAGCCAAAAATAGTAAAAACGGTATCCGTCATCTAAAAAATCCCCCATGTGGGGATTTTTTATTTATGCCGATGATATGCTATACTATTGTCATACTACAATAAATTAAAATACAATGAACTATTCTCCTGATACCGCTTATATTTGTATGGAATTTGGTTTGAATGATGATCTTAAAATATATACCGGTGGATTAGGTATTTTAGCAGGAGATACCATCAAAAGTTTTGCAGATCTTGGAATGCCCGTAGTGGGAGTCGGTATTTTATATAAACATGGATATCTTGATCAATCACTCGATCAAGAACAAGGACAAATCGGGCAACCTCAAGTATGGGACCATACATCCATGCTGAATTTAATAGGAAAAACTACTATTCCTCTCCTCAATGAAACCGTAAAGGTAAATATTTGGGAATACACGTATACATCAGATATATCACATAAATCTGTATCCATTTTATTACTTGATACAGATTTACCAGAAAACTCAGATGAATTTAGACAAGTATCAGATAAAGTCTACTCACCTGACTCAGAAATCTTTCGACGACAATTACTCGTACTCGGACTAGGAAGTAAATATGCTCTTAATAGTTTGGGTCTCTGTATTAACACCTTTCATCTTAATGAAAGTCATAGTGCCTTAATTGCTCTTGAAATTAATCACTCTGTTGCTCAAGTAGTATTCACTACCCATACCCCTTTATTAGGCGGACATACGAGACTTCCTATTGAATGGTTACAAGGGATATGTACTCAAGAACAGCTAAAAAGCCTTCCTCCTGAAGCTTTTGAAGACCTACAAACCATAAATCTCACCCGATTAGCTCTCTCACTTGCAGATTACTCTAATGCCGTATCTCAAAAACATCAAGAAGTATCTCAAGAAATGTTTCCTGAACATCCTATTGACTCCATTACTAATGGGATTCATAGTCCCACCTGGGTTTCATCATCTATAAATCAGGTTTTTCAGAAATACTATCCTGGCTGGGAAACACATCCAGCTATCTTAAGATATATTGATGGAATCCCTACAGAGGATATTAAGCAAGCACATCAAACGAATAAAGATATTCTAACCACCTATCTTGCAGCTCATCCTGAACATCAGTATTTACCAGGAGCATTTACGATTGGATTTGCACGAAGAGCCACTGAATACAAAAGAGCTCATCTTATCTTTTCTGATATAGACCGCCTCCTTGCATTAGCAGAACAGTATAAAGGTCTTAATATTATTTTTGCAGGGAAAGCATATCATACCGATAATGTTGGATTCGATATTATTAAACGTATTCTTGATATTGCCAAAGCACATTCAAATGAATACCTCAAAATTAGCTATTTACCAAATTACAGTATTGAAATGTCAAAAATGCTCGTTAGTGGTGTAGATGTATGGCTTAATACTCCCCGAATATCCTATGAAGCTTCTGGGACAAGCGGAATGAAAGCATCTCTCAATGGAGTTCTCAATATTTCTACCTATGATGGGTGGTGGCCAGAAAGTGGTATTCATACCGTCAATGGATGGACTATATCAGGACATGATGAATATCAAGAAATCAATAGTATGTATGATAATATCGCATCTGCTCTTGATTTATTTTATAATAACCGAGAAAAATTCACCCGTATGCAACGCTCGGCTATTGCCTTAATTGGAAGTTATTATAATACCCACCGTATGGTTCTTGAATATATTCGCAAAGGATATACTCATTAAAAAGTACTATTATATCTTATAAATTCCACCCTATTACACGTGTTTCAGCTAAATTTGCTTGTATACTAATTTTATTATTATTAATCCTTACTCTGTATCCCGTTACTCCTCCACTTGCCAAAGGATCTTTAGGGATGGAGAATAAATAATTAGGAACTAAAGGTCTCAAGTCAACACATCCACCAATAACTGACCCTTGTCCTACTGTATTGCTTCCTGTATCACATATATCCGTTAATGTGGCTGTTACTCCTGCAGGATAATCATTACCGTTTTTCAGTGCATATTCTTCCAAGGCTTTTTGCATTTTACTTACCTCACCTTCTCTTACTGAATCCCTTGCTTGAGCCAATTGTCTTGTTGGATTAACAGCTACTAATACTATTCCTGCTAATATACCTATTAATACAATAACTACTAAAATTTCTAATAAAGTGAATCCTTTTTTTATTTTCATATATATCCTATATAATCATTATACTACTCTATTTTTCTCTCCTTATCAAATTTATGATTCTCGCTGATTCAGAAGTATTTCCAATTGAATAATCGTATTTTGTATATGGATAAAAGCTTCATACGGAGAGGTAAATGAAAGGTGTTGTTTTTTCGTATAATGATCATATCCTAAATAATAGAAAAAATCTCTATTCATACTATAAAATAAATTACGCATCAAAGGGTCATCATCAATAGTATCAATTTCTGCATGTTCTTTTCCTAACATATAGGTAGCATATTCCCAAAGTCGAAATACCCCCTTTTCAAGATTACTATGACGAGACCAATTACGCTCTTCTTGAATACGAATCGATATCGTCTTTTTAGTTTTACTTTGAGTAATCTGAGCCTTAGTAGAAGCAAGAGCTATCTCGAGTCCAATAGACTTTGTCATCAACTGAATCGTTTGATGATTTTTTACATTCATCAAATCAAAATAATTATTATAGGTATACCAATGAATATGAATATCAGTCTTTTCTACCTCTTTAATCCAGGTAACTCGTCCTCCCCTAAATCGTCGGAAAGCTTTTAATGGCATAGTCATCACTCCCCCTTTACGTTCATCTACAATAGAGACAAAGTCAATCATCCCAAAATGGGTAACTAATTTTTCCAATGGTAACTGACGATATATTAAAGGCAAATAAACTGCCGTTGGTTTAAGATGCAAATATTCATGTATTCTTTCTATTGTTCCTGCAATCTCATCCTTCCACCAATCAAAATAATACATACTCAGATGGCTACTTCCCCAATACGCATCGGGGATGATATAAACAAGATCTTTTTTAATCATTTTATGTAATATCTCTAAAAATTGAGGATATTTACGTCCCGCTACATCAAGAAAATGCCCCGTAATAATAACTGAAATTTTAATATTTTGCTCATATAAAAATTCAAATAAGGGAATATATAATGTATGAAATTCTTTTTCCCAAATAGCCTCGCTTTGTTTTTTATCAACAAAAGGAAGCTTAGGATTTTTGAGTATATCTACTAATGATTTAGAAGTATAAGCAAACACCAAGGATAAAGAAATGACCACTGGGTACTCTTGAGCAAAGACTACAGGATTTTTTATTATCTTTGTCATACTCCTTCAATTAAATTCAATAATTTTCTCACTTCCTGCGGCCAATTATGATGAGATAAATCTTTCTGTTGTCGCTTTAATAAATCAATACGAGCATCTTTATTTTGAATAAAATGTAAGATAGTATTTGCAAAAGCTTCTATATCATAATAGGCAAAGGTTGGAGTTGAAGGAACCACACTAATAAATCCACTTGTCTCTGAGGCAATAGTAGGAACCCCTGAACGAATTGCCTCCAGTGCCGTTAATCCAAAAGGCTCATTAGGAGATGGCATAACAAATAACTGACTAGTCTTATATAGTTGTTTCTTAGAATCACTATTAACCCATCCCGTAAATACAATATTACGTTCTAATTTCCTCTTTGCCACATGCTCTACAATTTCAGGTAATAAATTTCCTTCTGTAGATCCGTCTCCCGCAATAATAAAGGTTACTTGAGGATCAATTTGAAGTACTCGAGCTGCGGTTTCAATCAAAAAGAATAGTCCCTTTTGAGCCACTACTCTTCCCATAAATAATACATTTTTCCCACGATCTAGGTGCTCAAATCCAAGTTTTTCTGGCTCAAAACTAATATCATTATAAATAGGGTAAATTTTCTCCTCCGGAATATTATAATCTTCAATTAATATCTGCTTAGAAATATCGGATACCACTGCTATTTTATCAGCAAGATAAAATCCTTTTTTCTCTAACTCATACAAGGCTCTTGCAGTATGGTCATTATAATGAACATGTCCTCCTGAACGATCAACCTCAGTGGAATTAATATGATAATAAAAAGGGATAGTAATCTGATGATGCAACAGCAAAAGATGTGTTGGAATAGCCATCCAATCCATTCCATAAATAACATCAAAGTCTTGACCATTGTCCTGTAACCAATCATACACAGCATAGGCATAAGCTCGCGTTGAGATAGGGGTATTATTAGGATACAAGGTAACGCGCTTCATCGTAGAAGCACTATATAATTGTGGCCATTTTACATATTTCTTTTTTCCCTTTGGGATAAATTCTTTGAGAACAAAATCCTTAAGTCCAGGAATTACCTCATCTACTTTACTATATTTCTTAACCCCATCTTCAAGGGAAATAACATCCTTAATCCCATCTGCATTATGAGGAACTAAAATCGTAACCTCTGCTCCCTGATTTCTCAATTCATCTACCAAACTTCTTACTAAGACTCCCAAACCACCTTCCATCAAAGGCAATATTTCCCATGATAGAATTAGAATTTTTTTCTGAGATGCCTGCATATCTAATTGGTTATATTATCTTTAGTATAGCATAGAGTTATCTATCTATCGAATATGATATTGATTACCCCTCATCTCTATCATCTCCTCTTTAATAAGATTATCAAGATTCATGATAACTCTCTCATCTTGAATAGTGTCCATTAATTCATCTAATCTATATGGTTTCTCTAAGAGTAGTCGTAAAATATGAGCTCTTACCTGTCGATTTGAACCCTCAAAGGCTCCTTGAACGGTATAATGTTTACTTTTCCGATTAGGATTTATTACTTGAGTTTTAAGATATGTTCCATAATCCATCAAAGCATAATACCATTCTCGTGGATTATCAAAGGAAACCGTACTGTTAACTAAAGGCATAATTTCAGTATCAGAAACCTCATCTTTATCGTGAAAAAAATGATGAATAAATACCCGTCGAATATTCGTCTCAATAAACACCGTAGGAATATTATACGCAAAAGCAATAATCGATCCTGCGGTTGCTTTCCCGATTCCCGGAAATGTAGCTAATATTTCAGGATCACGAGGAAGCACTCCTTGATACTCTTTTTCAATTAACTGAGCAATCTGCCATAGATATTTAGCTCGCCGATTATACCCCATTCCCTGCCATACCTGTAATACCTCAGACAAAGAAGCCTGAGATAATGAAGTAAAATCTGGAAATGTTTCAATAAATTCAGGAAATTTTATCATTACTCGATTCACTTGGGTTTGTTGCAACATAATCTCTGAAACAATAACCCAATATGGATCAGGATTATCTCGCCAAGGCATAGGTCGTTTGTGATCAGAATAATACTCCCAAACAAGCTGTATAAATTCTTGCTGTGTACTATTCATACCCTATTTAGTATCCTCAAGCACCGTAATTTGAATCAAAAATTCTTCCTTCTCTACTTTTACTTTTTGTACCCCTTCTTTTGTATCCAAAGATTCAAATTGCCATTCAATAATCCCTACCGGTTCACTAATAAGAGCTTGATGATTTTTCATCAGAGAAATCATAGTCTCTGAAGCATCTACCGTTAATCGAATATTTTGCTCCTTAGAAAGTCGGGCATTTTTACGAGTAATCTGAAGATTACGAATTAATTCTCGTACCAATCCCTCCTCTTTTAATTCCTCCGTCAAGACATCATCTAAACTCAACGTAAAGCTTCCTGATTTGATACTCGTATCTGAAACCATATGAGATACAATTTCTTTTACATTAATCTCTGTTTTAATAATATCTCTCATCCAATCAGTCAGTTCCACTCCTTCTACACCGAGAGATTGTAATGGCTGCCTTACCTTTATTGCTGATACTTCCCGTAATTTAAACCCTTGCTCCAAGATAAGTTTCACCTGTTCTACTTGATTTAAGATCAAGTCATCAATATCCCCCTCATATTCTGGATAAGAAGATAAATGAATAGATTCTACCACTTCATTTTTTTGTCCTACCACCAATTGCTGATACAAATATTCAGTAATAAACGGAGCAAATGGCGCCAAAAGATGTAATAGCCTCAGAAAATTATCATATAACGACTGTAAGAATTCTCTGTCCCCAGCTGCAAAATCATTACGAGCAGTACGAATATACCATTTAGACATATCATCCATACACGCTTTTATTTCTCGAGTAGCCTGAGGAATACGATATTCTTCTAAGGCCATATTAACTTCTCTTATCGTAGTATTCAATCGTGTATATAGCCATTGATTTTTAGGATGTTTTACGGATGTCAATGCTTTACCTGGAGACCAATTATGAACATTAGAATAGGTAACAAGAAAACTATACATATTCCATAATGGAAGAAGATATTCTTGCGTCATTATTTTGACCGTTTTAGGAGAAATAGTAGTATCCTCTCCAGATGAAATAGGGGTAGAGAAGAAATTTAATCTCACCGCATCAGCTCCAAATTGTTCAATCAGCTCAATAGGATTTGTATAATTTTTCTTACTCTTTGATAATTTTTGCCCATCATCAGCAAGCACTAATCCGTTCACAATCACATTACGATAACTTGGTTTATCGAATAATGCCGTAGATAAGGCCAATAATGAATAAAACCATCCCCTTGTCTGATCAACTCCTTCAGCAATATACTCAGCGGGGAATTTAGACTCAAATAATTCTTTATTCTCAAAAGGATAATGAAATCGAGCAAAAGGCATAGACCCTGAATCATACCACACATCAATAACATCAAGAATACGACGATATTCTTCCCCATCAAGCATAAAGGTAATCTCATCAACAAAAGGCCTATGAGGATCATCAATTTTCACCCCAGACAATGCTTCCAATTCAGCAAAAGAGCCAATTACTTTTACCTTGCCTGAATCAGATTTCCATACGGGTAATGGAGTCCCCCAATACCGCGTTCGTGAAATTCCCCAATCTTTCACTTCCTTCAGCCAATTCCCAAAGCGACCCTCTTTAATATGATCAGGAATCCAATTAATACTATTATTATGCTCAGCTAATCTATCTCGAAGCGTACTCATTGCTACATACCATGAGGTAATAGGCTTATAGATGAGAGGGGTATTCGTACGCCAACACATAGGCAAATCATGTTCATAATCCTCTACACGAAAGAGTTTATGAGATGCTTTCAAATCCTCAATAATATATTTATTAGCCTTCCGATAAAACATTCCTGCATACGGAGAAATTTCATCCGTAAAATCTCCCTGATCATTAATCACATCCACAGACACAATTCCCACTTTTTGAAAAATCTCATTATCTTCAGCTCCATACGGGGCAAGATGTACAATTCCGGTACCTGAATCTGTTGTCACATGA
>JALQTA010000030.1 GCA_023264145.1 Minisyncoccota bacterium
GCTAGGTCCAGTTGTTGGCGCAGAGGTATATGTACAGGCATCTCCATTTTTTTTATTATTACAGGCATCCCATTAATTTGCATGAATATAAGAAATATTAATCATAAAAAAGCATATTAAACATATGACTATTTGTAGAACCTTTATACTATTGAGAGAATTGAGTTGATGTTGTATGTACATATATTATTAATTTATGGGGTTACGGGTGGAACTTGGAAGACAAAACCTAATACCGCATTTGATAATACAAAAGCAAAGAATACAATAATCATACCTATCACTGCATTGACCATTCTTTTGGTAGCATTTTCCGCCTTAGAGCTATCTCCTCCTGCTGTTGCATATTCAAATCCCGAGAATAAAAAGATTATGAATATAATAATCCCTACAAATCCTAATGCCCACTGTATAGTCCAGGTTACTACTTCAATAAGACTTATTCCTTCAAATAGACCACTTCCCTGAGGGATGGATCCCGCATCTGGAAGTACAGCATCTGGAGAACGGGTTTGTGCAAAAAGAGAGTGTATAGGCGTCATGATTCCTGCTAGCATCCCAATTCCCCAATAGACTAAATGTTTCATATCGTATTTATATTGTATATAATTATAGTATATCAGAAAGAATATTCTCTGACAATATCTATATACAAAAAGAGAGGTTAGACCTCTCTTTTTGTAACATTATTCAATATTAATTATGCTTGGAATACAAAGGCAAGAACTGCATTTGATGCTACGAATGCAAAGAAGATAATAATAAGCCCAATTACCGCATTAATCATTCGTGAAGTTGCTGCTTGAGCTTTAGCTGAGTCTCCTCCTGCTGTTGCATATTCAAATCCAGCAAGTAAGAAAATCACAAAGATAACAATTCCAATAAATCCTAATGCCCATCGAATAACGGTTGAGATAGTTGAAATCAAATTTGTTGATTCAAATGCTCCTGTTCCGGTTGGAATAACTCCAACTTGCCTATTATCTCGTACAGGAGGTTGTCCATTTTGTGCTCCACTAATAACAGGGGCTAATACAAGAATAGGTAATAATAATCTATTTACTATTGATTTTAATGTCTTTGCAGTATTCATACGAATATCTTATGTTAATAAATAATATGTACTATGGAATTATATTATCATATAGGGGTGTTTTATGCAATATATCAAGTTATCCACATATACCAAAAGCCTATGCTTTATTACGTAAATATAAATCCCAATACTGCATTAGATATAACAAATGCAAAGCCAATGATGAACAATCCGATCACTGCACTGGTAATGCTCCCAATAGCATCTTGGGCTTTTTTGGAGTCTCCTCCTGCCGTTGCATAACGAAACCCAGAGATTAATATAATAACAAATAATACAATACCAACAAGTCCTAAGACCCAGGCAACAATGGTAGATATAAAGGTAAACAAAGTCCCTGTCTCGGTTGTCCCCGTACCTGTGGGAACACCTAAAACAGGGGGTAACGATT
This sequence comes from Minisyncoccota bacterium, assembly GCA_023264145.1. GTDB lineage: Bacteria > Patescibacteriota > Minisyncoccia > SW-4-49-11 > SW-4-49-11 > CALRBF01. The sequence goes on from JALQTA010000030.1 coordinate 1,488, forward strand.
CCTGGGCTTGTACAGTTGTGATAATGAAATTTGATATAAAATCTTGAAACATATTCTATAAGGTATTATTTTATGAAACTAATGCACTGGTGACATAATTGGTTATCAAAAATGCTCCCATAATAATGATAAGTCCAATCACTGCATTCGTAATAGCCCCTGTTGCAGCCGCCGCTTTAGAAGCATCTCCTGAGGAGACCATATAGAGATATCCTTGCAACACGACAATAATGAAAAATACCATTCCTAATAATCCCAGTATCCAACGAATAATATTTGCAACAAATCCAATTAACGTCCCTGTAGTATTAAGACCCGAACCAGCACCTCCAAATTCATTAAGTCCCTCTAATAAAGTACCACCTCCAGATCCCCCAGAACCAGAATTTCCACCTGCCCCAGCTCCACCACCAGTACCTCCTCCTATAGCTGGAGGAGTTAAGTTTGTGTTAGCAGATGATCCCGCTAAAGGAGCACAAACAATTTCTGTAGCATTATTTTGAATACATGCTTGATTGGCTGAACATCGAACAGAAGCATCTCCCTGACATAACCCATTACTACTAACCTGATTTTGTAAACATCGAGCAACTCCATCAGCATTTACACATACAAAATTACCTGTACAGCTTGGGCCATTTCCACATTGTGCAAAAGTTACAGAAGAATTTCCAAAGAATAATAATGTGAATATAAGTCCAAATGCGGTAGATATGATTAATTTCATATTATCTATATTTAATTATTTATTATTATATCATCTTTTTCGTAGTTTCCAAACAAAAAGCCCAGCTCCTGCTATCAAGAAGAGAATACCTCCAATTAAAATAGCAATATTTCCTATATTTTGAGATTCTGATTCAGATTCTGCAATCGTATTTTCAGCAGTAGTACTATTCAATAATATAGTTCCTGCTTCATCTCGTATAATTCCATTATTTGCTTGTAATGTTTGTTTGGTTTGCTCTGAGAATACGACACTCTCTCCAACATTTTGTGGGACACAATCATGTATACAGGTATTAGTATTTTCTCCTTTTTCATATTCACAAATAAAGTTTTGATTACAGGTACTCGTTGCAGACACATCAATATTCAATGTCTTTCCGTTCTGACTCTTAATATTAATAGCTTTCACATGAGGGAAATAGTCGACATTAATGACAAAGGCTCCCTCAGTATAAGGATATATCAAGGTTTGGGGAAAAGTGTACTGATATGCCTCCAAATTCACCTGAAAATTATTATTTAATGGTAAATTAGTTCTCTCATCAAACAATATACTATCTTCAGTATCTACTAATTTTACTGGTTCAGCTATAAATCTATCTAAACGAATTTCATTTGTAGCTTTATCATAAAATAAAGATATTTGGTAACTTTGAGCATTGACTAAAGTTGGTATGAATATTATTAGAGATAGTATAGTTAGAGGTATTATTTTCATATATTTTAAATTAATCGTTGATAAGGATCAGCATATAACGTGTTACATATCTGAGCAACCTCTACCTATATTCTCATATACTGACATAGTTCTTAAATATATATTTAAATCTGCAGTATCTATTAGCCCTGTAGGTGATAAATATCAAGGATTCCTCAAGAACCGTCTATAAGCTCCCGATCTGTACACACTCCAAGCACCCAGGCCCTGGGAGTCAAATATTGCCTTGGCTGCTCTGGCATTAGTAGCTGGGTCAAAAAGTTGTTCGTTCCTACTCAACCCCAACTGTGCTCGGCGCTCTGGTCCCAGAGCTCCGAGCATATTAATCTGCCACAGCCCGTAGCTATTATCGGGCGGCACCGTATTGTGTGCCCTTGAATTACCCGTCGATTCAGCCATAGCGATTGCTTCCATGATTCGCGCCTGTTCAGCTGTGAAGCCAGCTCCTAATGCAAGGCTCCGGATTTCCTGCGGTGAAACGGTACCACCCGCGGGGACAACTCCAGAATTACCTCCGCCCGCTGTTGCCTGCCCGCCCCCATTTTGACCATTATCATTAAAAGCACTAGCATTATCACATTTGACTTCAAATAATCTCCCTGGCTGAAAGGTTAATACTGCGGAGAAATTTGCTTCTTGAAATCCAAGAGATACTAATAAAAAGCTAAAGAGTAAAAAGCTTGCCATTACTAATAATAGTCCAACCACGGCATTGGTAATAATGCTATATCCTTGAGTTACTAATCCAGAATTCCCCGCTGATACTAGAATATAAATACCTCCAATCACCATACTCAATACCGCAAGTGATGCTAATAGACCTAGAGCAAAGGTAAAGATATCTCGTATCAAGATAAAAATATCACAAATAGTACAATCTCTACTTACTCCACACTTTACCAGTCCTGTCTCTGTACCTGCACTCCCCGGTAGAGCAGAAGTACTCCCTCCAGCGGGAGTGGTATTAGGAGGGGTTGTTCCGCTTAAAGTTGACTCTCTCACACAAACAAATCCTCGACATTCTAGTCCTGCAGCACATTCGTTTCCAGAACATGATTGATTTTCAGTTTTTGTACCTCTTGGTCTAGTACAAAAATTACTTATACAAGCTAATCCATTTTCACAAGTATCTCCACTACAGGGGGAACCTAGACTAGTTCTACATGTTAAACCTGCTCCTGGATTATTATTATCTTTCACTTGACATTTACCATTTAATCTTGAGCTCCCTTGTTGAAATGTACAGCTTTGTTCCAAAGATTGAGCACCACCACTACATGCACCATCTGCTGTTTGTGCTCCCACATGATAACTTGGATATAGTATAAATATACCTATTATAATAAATTGAATTACCATTATGTAGCCTCTTTTCATTTTGAGAAATTATCTGCTAATACCTGTATATCCGCTTGGGCCTGACTCATTGCACGATTTGCATCTAATAATCCTGAATTTACAATATTCATTGTTTCAATAAACACTCTATCTACTGAGTTATTATCTGGCTGTCTCCAGGTCTTTGCTTGTAATACTTGTTTTACAAAAACACCATAATCAATATCCTGAGATTGAGTCTCTACTAAATCTCTTCTGGGAGTTGGTCTTTTTGTCTTTAAGAAATAATTTTGTGAATTTTCTTTTTCTGTCATAAATTTTAAGAAAGCAAAGGCTTCTTTCGGTGTTTCAGATTGATTACTCACTCCATACCCCCAATAATTAGCAAAATTTGCAAGACCTGAATCGAGGGATATTTGAGGTAAAGGAGCAATTGCAAAATTTAATCGTGGTGCTTTTGCCTTTACTGCTTCTACCTGATATGAATACCCAAACATCATAGCAACTTCCCTTTCATAAAATGCATCTATTGAATTATTTTGAGCAGCATTCCAGGTATAGACTTCTTTTCGTGGGTTAGCAAAATCTGTATAAAAGTTAATCGCTAATGATGCAGGAGATATTTGTTGCCCACTAACTCTATTATTTTGAGCAAATGTTATTCTGGAGGGATCATCAGGAGCTGTCATCTCTACTCCTAATTGAAACATTAAGGCAGTTAAGATGTCTGGGGAACGATTAATATTTTCTCCTGTCCCCATCGCAACTCCGGCTTGTCGAATATTACCATTCTCATCAATTTTGGTAAGCTGAGGAACAATAGCTTGTAATTCTTCCCATGTCTTTGGAGGGTTTGCAATACCGGCATCATTAAAGGCATCCTTATTATAAAATAAAGCTAATGTGTCGGTATATAGAGGAAATCCATAGATGGAATCTCCATCAATAAAGTCTTTATTCACTACATCAACAAATCTATCCTGATATTCCTTTAATGTCATAACTTCTTCTGGCATAGCTGCCATCTTATCTTTATGCTTTCCAAGCCAGGTATGATGCATTGCAAAGATATCCGGCCCCCTTCCTGCTGCAAGAGCATTAATCAGCTCGGTTTCATATTCTTGTGGAGTGAACTTACGGTATTCTACCGAGATATTAGGGTATAATTTACGAAATTCTGTAGCATAACTCCCTATAGTATCGCTATCATCCCAAACTCCCCACATAACAATATTGGCTTTTTCTAATTGTTGTCTACCACCAAGCCGAAATCCTAAAGCATTCGCTAACATCAAGATAATCATTGAAAATAAAGCAACTCCAGCAATAATAATAACCTTTCTATTTTTAACAAATGAATCTAGTGAGTTATTCTGCGCCATAGTTATATTTTTTTAAATATATATCCATAATGATATTTACCAGCTTGTATCTTAACCCCTGTATCAAATCCACTATTCTGTACTAAGGAAACTAATTCCCTCTCTGGCATTCGAGATGACTTTAATGGTCCTATAGGACTCGATACATCCCACTCAATTACTACTAATTTCCCATCCGGCTTTAACACACTATGAGCTTCTTGTATTAACTTTTTCTTATCATTTACTTGAAATAGTATATTATGTACCATTACCCTGTCCATAGATTCTTTAGGGAGGGTTGATCCTGTTTCTGTCTCAAGATTAGTTAAAATAAGTTCAATATTAGTAACTCCCTGAATCTTATATTTACTCCTAAGTGACTGATGAGCTGACTCCATCACATCAATAGCAAAGACTTTTCCTCCAGGGTGAATAGCTTGCGCAATTGCTATTGCAAAGTCACCAGCGCCACTACCGAAGTCTGCAACTTTCATATCATTGGATAACTCAAACTGTTGTACTATCTCACGAGGAGAAAGAAATCTCGTTGCAGTTTCTAACATAATATATTGTATTTTATAGCTATTGTTAGTATATCTATTTTTATCTAAATCGTCAACTATTCCTCACTTTCATCTTCTGTAGTAACTGCAATTGACGCAATGGTGTCATCTTTTGTTAATCGCATAATTTTCACTCCTTGAGTATCTCGTGATAAAGTTGGAATATCTTTTTGAATGTTTAACTTAATAATATTTCCTCCTAATGAAATTGCAATTAATTCTTTACTTTCTGATGTTACAACTTGAGCACCTACTACTGGACCTGTTTTGGTTGTAATTTTGGAAACTTTCACTCCACTACCACCTCTTTTCTGAACTTTATAGTGACTTAATTTACTTTTCTTTCCATATCCT
>JALQTA010000031.1 GCA_023264145.1 Minisyncoccota bacterium
ATGTATCGTATCAACAGCCTGTTTTTGCTCTGAATTTAATTGTTGATAAGCTTCTTGATATGATGACATATATAATATAATACTTAATATAGTATACCATAAAAAAGGCCCCACACCGTTGGTGTTGGGCCTTTTAACCATCTATTAGGATGGGAAAACTCGATATTCTTGTATGAATGTAATGAGCTTTTCAATTTCAGTAACTAAACTTGGGTGATTTAATGCAATTATAGACTCCCCATAGTTTCGTTTTGTGATTATCATATTTACCTTGTTAATCCCGACTGAAGCAATAGTATCTTTCTGACTGCCTCTCAAAAGATTAACTTGAATTCCTCCAGTACCAGAAATATGATACCATTTTACTACCTCCCAAGGACCAAGACAAGAAAAACTCGTACTGCCATTTGGTAATTGATTAAAGACTGTATTCTCTTGTGTAGCTCTTTCAAGCTTTTTAAACAGATCAAATCCAATCCAATCACTGTCTTCCTGCTCATGAATAGGAGATAGCGGCAATTGATGTACGGGAAACTGAGCGGCAATTTCTGCCAAGACTCTACTTGGAGCTTCCATGATGAAAGGTAGCCAGGGTTGAAAGAATATGCCTGGCCTATAATATCCAATGTTCAATGATTAGAAATTATAGATCAAGCACATTAGCAAAAGAATGGTTGAAGTATACTACACTTCAACCATTCTTTCAACTTAATCAAAAGTTTTTACCAATTTAACGTTCCCCCTGTTTGATACTCAATTACCCGAGTTTCAAAGAAGTTCTTCTCTTTTGCAAGATCTACCGATTCTGACATCCATGGGAATGGGTTTTCTGTACCATATACAATAGGAAGTCCTACTCGCTGTAATCGTCTATCTGCAATATATTCAATATATCTTCTGAATCCATCCTGACTAATTCCCATAATACCCCGAGGGAAACACGTAGTTGCAAATTCATATTCCATACCTACAGCCTCCTTAATTAATTCAGTAATATGAGCTTGAAATTCCTGTGTCCATAACTCTGGCTGCTCCTGTTTAATGGCATTAATCATATCTGCTCCAAAGTTTAAATGATTGGATTCATCTCGCATAATATACTGGATCTGCTCAGCACTTCCTGGCATTTTATTTTGTCGCTGAAAACCAAAGATAACTGCAAAAGAGCTATAGAAAAATATTCCTTCCATAATTAATGAAAATACACATAGATTCTCAAGGAATTTTTGATCAGCTGCAAATGTCCCTGTTTTAAAATGAGGGTCAAAAATACCTTCATTAAAGGTCAATATAAATGAAGCTTTATTATATATGGTATCAATTTCTCGATACATATTGAATATTTCACTTCCATCAAGCCCCAAACTTTCTACCATATATTGATAGGCATGAGTATGTATAGCTTCTTCATAAGCTTGACGCAAAAGATACATACGAATTTCTGGAGAAGTAATATGCTTATAGGTAGCTAAAACTAAATTATTTGCAGCTAATGAGTCAGCTGTAGTAAAAAACCCTAATACAGTCTTAAAAGCAATTCTCTCATCTTCAGTTAAAATACTATTAGATTTCCATTGTTCAACGTCAATTTGCATACCTATTTCAGTTGGTAACCAATGATTTGCATTCCCAGTAAGATAAGCATCCCATGCAAAAGTATGTTTCATAGGATGTAATTGTACTACATCTCCATCTTTTCCGTTGATGACTCTTCTATCATTAATATTTATTCTTTGATTTGTTTGTTGTATTGGCATAGTTGTATATTTAGTTTTATGAATACCTTATTGACATGATTCACATATTTGCCCCTCTATAACCGCAAAAATATTTGATTTAGGTGGTTTAGGGGGTAAATTTTCGAGAGCTAAGGTTGATTCTGAGACTACTGTAGAAGAAGTAGATACTATATTATTTACTTGCTCTGTACTTGCATTGACCGATCCTTGAGTAAAATCTCTTTTATGAGTTGTTCCAAATTCATTAATATTTACGGTTGATTTTTCTACTTGAGATATAGCTAAGGTTCTCAAATAATAGGTTGTTTTAACTCCTAATTCCCACGCATACATATATACATTAGCAATTTCTTTTCCTGAGACACCTCTATAGAAAACGTTTAATGATTGACTTTGATCCATCCATTTACCTCGGTATGCTGCAGCCTTAATTAACCATTTTGGATCAATTTCAAAAACCTCTTTATACTTAGCACGAATTTTTTCTGGAATTTCTTGAATTTGAGCAATAGATCCATCAAAATACTTAATTTTTTCGGCTATAATAGGATTCCATAAACCTATTTTTTTCAAATCTTCAATCAAATAAGAGTTAATCACCGTAAAGTCTCCTGCTTGATTAGATTTAACATATAAATTTTTATAGATTGGCTCATTAGCGGGTACCGCATCAGTAATATTAGCAAGATTTGAGGTTGGCGCAATTGCCATTGTATTAGAGTTACGCATTCCATACTTTTTGATAGATTCTCTGACTGGAGTCCAATCTAATCGCTCAATTCTATCTACCGGAATTTGCATTTCTCTTGACTGCTCAAGGATATTAATAGTATCAACGGGTAGAATTCCTCTATCCCATTTTGATCCCTTAAAGGTCTCATAAGCACCTTTTTCGCGAGCCAACTCAGCTGAAGCTAAAATAGAGTAATAGGATATAATCTCCATTGATGAGTCAGCAAATTGTACTGCTTCTTCACTATCAAAGTTAACATCCAACTGATATAGAGCATCATGATATCCCATAATCCCAAGACCAATAGGACGATGTCTTTTATTAGAAACTTCTCCCTCCTTGGTTGGATAAAAATTAATATCAACAACATTATCTAACATACGAATTGCTGTAGGAACAACTCTAGCAACTAAATCCTTGTCAAATTCCCCGTTCTTTACAAAGTATTTTAAGTTTAGAGATCCAAGATTACATACCGCTGTTTCTTCTGCTGAATTATTAAGAGTAATTTCCGTACAAAGATTTGAATTATGAATTACCCCAACATGATCTTGTGGAGAACGAATATTAGAAGGGTCTTTAAAGGTAATCCATGGGTGCCCTGTCTCATATAACATCGTAATCATTTTTCTCCATAAATCTTTTGCCTTCAATCTACGAAATAATCGTATTTTCCCTTCATCCGCTAATTGTTCATATCGCTTATAGGCAGCATTAAATTCTGTTCCATAAATATGATGGAGATCTGGAGTTTCGTCAGGAGAGAATAATGTCCACTCTCCATCTTGGCGTACACGCTCCATGAATAAGTCGGGAATCCAGTTTGCAGTATTCATATCATGAGTACGACGTCTTTCATCTCCCGTATTTTTTCTGAGTTCAAGAAAATCTTCAATATCAATATGCCAAGTCTCAAGATATACCACCGCAGCACCTCGACGCTTTCCACTACGATTAATTGCAGCCGTAGTATCATTAGCAATCTTCAAGAATGGGACAATACCTTGACTTTCTACACCCGTTCCTTTAATCAAGGCTCCAATTCCTCGTAAATTAGTAAAATCAGTTCCAATTCCACCGGACCACTTTGACATCTGTGCATTATCTCCAATCACTTTAAAAATGTGATGCAAGTCATCCTCCATCGTGTTGAGATAACAAGAAGATAATTGTGGATGATTTGTTCCTGCATGGAATAAGGTTGGCGTTGATGGAACAAAGTACATTTGAGACATAATTTCATAGAAGTCTACTACTTTTTGTTCTCGGATTTCTGGTTTCTCAACTAAAGCCAATCCCATAGCTACACGCATCCAGAATCCTTGTGGAGTGTCAAACATTCTTTTACTTATAGGGTCTTTAATGAAATATCTATCATATAATGTCTGAATACCAAGGAATTTAAATAAATTATCTCTTTCTGGTTTTATTTTACTTGCTAGCCACTCAAGATTATAATCAAGCATATCCTTGCTCAAAAGACCAGTATTTACCGCCTCTTTGATATTTTGTACAAAAGATTCCTTATATAATTCTTCTAATCGAGAATAATCTAAGTCCTCTCCAATAACCGATTCATAAATTGTATTTAATAATAATCGAGCAGCCACAACAGAATATGCAGGATCTTTATCAATATAAGATCGTACTGTCATAATAATAATTTGCGCAATTTCTTTTGTAGTCATTCCATCATAAATACTATTCTCAATCCCTGATATAATCATATTAAGATTAATATCAGATTCATATCCAGTAATTACTCTTTCTAATGTTTTAGTAATATTATATCGATTAAATGGCACCACTTCTCCAGAAGCTTTGCGTACTTTCAGAGTAGGATGAGCTCCCTCTAATTTTGCTTGCTCTTCTTTTCGTGCATCATCATGGGCTTTACGATATAAAATATATCCTTTAGCTACATCATAAAAACCTCGCTCCATCAATTTTTTCTCTACAATATCCTGAACAATTTCAACGGTAGGATAATTATCCACAAATCGAGCATCTAATTCTTGTACTACAGATTCAGTAACTCCATCTACTTGCTTTGCTTCCTCAGCAGTAAAATTTTGTTTTACATCTAAAAATGCTTTACTAATTGCTTTCCAAATTTTTGCCTGATTAAATGATACTAATTCTCCATCACGTTTGGTTATTTGTGTAACTGCCATATCTGTATTATTAAATTTATCTTTTACAATAGTGTATTTTGATTATAGCAAAGATATTTTCAATATACAACTTTAATACCATATATAGTATTAAAAAGCTAATTTATACCACTAAAGACAATTTTGAAGTAATCATAATTCAAAGTTATCCCCAATTATCTTTTAGTTCAATCTTATAGATAATATTAAAGCTTATTGTATTCTCTTATCTCATAATATGTTATCCTCTCCAATCATAAAAAGAGCTTTATAAAGCTCCTTTTATGATTTAACTCATGTATGTAAATACTATAATTTCACTTTAAGAGATGGGCTTTGAGTTAAAGAAATATACATAGTCTTTACAAATTCTCCCTTAATTTTTTCAGGTTGATTTTTTTGTACTTCAGCGACAAATTCTCGGATATTTTTTTCTAATTCTTCCGGGGTAAAAGTGATATTTCCTATTGCTTGATGAATAACACCTGTTTTATCCATTCTAAATTCAGATTTTCCTGCCTTAAATTCTCTCACAACACGCTCAATATCATCAGTTACTGTTCCATTTTTAGGAGAAGGCATAAGCCCTTTTGGACCTAATATTTTTGCTACAGGAGCTAAAAATCTCATAAAATCAGTTGTTGCAAGAACAACATCATAATTAATCCCTCCTGCTTGTTTAATTTCATCAATAATTTCTTTTCCTCCAACTCTATCTGCACCAGCAGCTTGTGCTTGTTGTAACTTAGATTCATCTTCTGTCAAAACTAACACCGTTTTTCCTTTTACCAAAGGCTTACTCAAAATAAGGCTTCCTCGTACTGATTGAGGTCCTTTTGTTCCCTTAAGATTCATCTTTAAATGAATATCAACACTCTCTGTAAATTTTGCCCGAGCAAAACTCAGAACAAGTGGTAAAGCTTCTGTTAGTGAATATACTTTACTACGGTCTACTTTTTCAATAATCTCACGATATGCTTTAGATCTCATAAATATAATGATTATGTAGTATTAACGAATACATTATTTGTACTCTCCTACTCTGTTATTTCAACTCCCATGGATCGGGCGGTTCCTTCTACTACTTTCATAGCAGCTTCAAGCTCAAATGCATTAAGATCAGGAAGCTTCTTCTCAGCAATAGCTGATACTTGGGCTTTTGTAAGTTTTCCAACCTTTGTTTTATTTGGGGTAGAAGATCCTTTTGCTAATTTTAATTCTTTCTTAATCAATGCTGAAACAGGAGAAATTTTAAGAACAAAATCAAAGGTTCTATCTTCATAAATCGTAACCTCAACCGGAATAACTTCTCCCTGTTGATCACGGGTTGCATCATTAAATTTGATACAAAATTCTTGCAACTTAATTCCATGGGGACCCAATGCGGTTCCTGTTGGTGGAGCTGGAGTAGCTTGACCTCCTCTAACTTGTAGCTTTACAACTGCTTTAATTGGCTTACTCATAGTACTCTATTCCTTATATAACATACTAGAGCTGATTATAGCACATAAATTATTATTTGTGAAGAGCCTTATATCTATCCTAATAATCTCGTAATTTGCGTATATTATTATGTTCACGAATTTTCTCAAGAGCTTTTACTTCAATTTGACGAATACGTTCTCGGGTTACATTAAATTCGGCTCCTACTTCCTCTAATGTATGAGTAATACCATCTTCAAGTCCAAAACGCATTTGGAGTATTTTTTGCTCTCTATCATTGAGATCATCTAAAATTTCTTGTAAATGTTCACGAAGTAAATTACGACTTGCTGTTTGGGTAGGACTTAATGACTCAGTATCTTCAATAAAATCTCCAAGAGAACTCCCATCTTCATCTCC
>JALQTA010000032.1 GCA_023264145.1 Minisyncoccota bacterium
ATTATACAGGACTCATTGATGATCATTTATATGATATATATCCTGAATTATCTTATTTTGTTATCAAAGGTATTATTCCAAGTGGATATTTGATTGAAAAAGCTGGATTGAAAGGGTTAAGTGTGGGGGGAATACAAATCAGCGATAAACATAGTAATTATATGATCAATACAGGTAATGGTACCTATGCTGAAGCGATAGAATTAATTGATAGGGTAAAAAAGCAGGTATATGAAATTTTTCATGTGATGATTGAAGAAGAAGTTGTATATTTGCATCAACAAATGAAATTTAGATAATATGATTGAATTGATTCCATTCATTATAATCATTGTTATATCATATATTCCTAGCTTTGCGTGGCTTGGAATTGTTTTATCTCAAGATGTGCATCCTGAAAAATCACGTGATATAGCTCTTGCCTTTGTATTAGGAAGTTTTGTGGCCGTACCGGTAGTGTTATTTGCGATTTGGGGAAAAGAGGTATTAGGTGCAATGAATATTATATTAAACCCTATCATGAGTAGCTTTATATTTGCGGCTCTTTCCGAGGAACTATTTAAGGGGATCTGTATATATTATTTTGCAATTAATACGAATAAGTGGGATGAACCTATTGATACATTTATTTATGCAGGGACCTTAGCATTAGGTTTTGCGGGAATTGAAAATCTAGCTTTTGTCCTAGCAGACTCTATGGGAAGCTTTGAGTCTATGCGTCAATTATTAATATTAAGATCATTTTCTGCAGTACTAATTCACATTGTATCCAGCTTTTTTGTGACATATGGACTTCTCTTTTTATTTAAAAAGCATAAAAGAGTCTTAGGTTTAATGATTTTCTCGGCCGGTATTGGTGTCCATGCAATATGGAATATTGCAGTATCAATAGCTCAAAATACAGGAATATTATGGTTATTATCATTCTATTTGATTATTTGTGTCCCATTATTTATTGGGGTTATTTTTACGGTTAAACATTTACGTATACAGTCACAGTAGATAATAGTATCCTATACCCTTGCTTTTTTTTAAAACATTTGGTATCATAAAATTAATGCAATACATCAAGTAGTAATTCATTTAAAAAAGTATGTCTAGCATTTTACGGAAATTAACAGGAGCAGTAGATTTTGAAGAGTCAGATATAGCTATAGAAGACGACATTCAACAAGATTTAAGAAATAGATTTGTAGGAGCTGCGGACGCAAACTCATTATACGAAGACTCCAAAGAAAATCCCATGATCAATTCTGCAACCTTTCAGGCTGATGATGAGTTAGTTGAAGGAGCGCTTACTATTGATGTATATCAAACAGATAATGATATTGTTATTGTATCAACCATTGCAGGTGTTACAGCAAAAGATTTAGATGTTTCTATTACCAATGATATGGTAACAGTATCTGGAGAGAGAAAAAATCCAGTTAAAGTAAGACAAGAAAATTATTTTTATCAAGAATGTTATTGGGGCCCATTTTCTCGATCAGTTATTCTTCCTATAGATGTTGATGCTGAAAAAGCATTAGCTGAGCTGAAAGATGGAGTATTGACCGTAACTCTTCCTAAATCAGAAAAAGTTAAAATCAAGAAAATTCCAGTAAAATAAGGTTCATTAATCTAAAAAGCACTTTGTTTAATAAGGTGCTTTTTAGATTCTATTGACGAAATAGAGAAAATGGTGTAATATTATATACAAAGCTATATGCCAGAGACCATAAGCAGTGTTTACACAGAAGACTTATGTAGGTAAATATATGAGTAATATCATTATTTTCAATGTCTCGGCAAAAGGTCGAGCTTTTTTGTTAAATTATATAGAAGAATAGTTTTATGCCATTAACAAAATTACGCAAGAAAGAGATGTTGCAAGAATTACAAGATGTAATTTCTGCCTCACAGGGAATGGTATTTACTGATTTTCAGGGCTCAGGAGTATCTGCTTTACAAACCTTACGTTCTCAATTAAGAGCAGAGGGTGCACGATATAAAGTAGTAAAAAAGACTCTCTTTAATAAAGCTTTGCAGAATATTGGTATTGATTTATCATTGTCAGATCAGCTTCCAGGAAATTTAGGAGTTGTTTTTGCGCAAGATCCAGTATTTGGTGCAAAAGTAGTTAATGATTTTTCCAAATCAGTACCTAAAGATACATTTACCTTGGTGGGAGGATTATTAGATGGACAATACTTAGTTGCAGAACAAGTGGTCACTCTTGCTAAGCTTCCATCAAAAGAACAGTTACAGGCTCAGGTAATAGGAACTCTTGCAGCTCCTATGACTCAGTTTTTACAAGTAACATCCGGGGTGTCTCGAGGGTTGGTAACCGTGTTATCAGCATATCGTGATACCAAATAATTAAGTTTAACGATAATCATATGTCAGAAGAATTCACAGTACCCGCAAAATTTGAAAAAATTGTAGATGAGATTAAAAATCTTAGTGTTATCGAATTATCAGAGCTAGTAAAAGTTCTTGAAGAAGTTCTTGGTGTATCTGCAGCAGCTCCGGTAGCAGTTGGTGTAGCAGCTCCAGTAGCAGGTGATGCTCCAGCAGCAGAAGAGAAATCAACCTTTGATGTTATCATTGAAGATGCTGGAAGTTCTAAGATTCAAGTAATCAAAGTAGTGAAAGAGGCTACTGGACTTGGACTTAAAGAAGCTAAAGATGTAGTTGATGGAGCTCCTAAAGCTGTTAAAGAAGGAGTATCAAAAGCTGATGCTGATGAACTTAAGACCAAATTACAAGAAGCAGGAGCAACTGTTGTTGTAAAATAATAGCTGTAAATCTTCTCTGTAAAGACAAAAAACTCCCTATTGAAGGGAGTTTTTTGTTTTATTAAGCATTATGATATACTATGAAACATAAGTAATAAAATAAGGGGAGCATGATTTTAGTTTTACAATTTCGTACTGATCAATCAGGGTGGCATGAGTTGAAATGTATTTATGATAAAGCGGATAAGAACTATGATGAGTTTTTAGTTTTAAATGTGATGGCATCTTTTGTGACAACAGAGTTTTTATTACGTCTTTTATCTTCTACAAAAGGAATTATATTAGGTGGATTGGGTGAAGGGGGATATGAAGATACTGAGCCGTATAAGAGAGAAAAATTACAAACAATGCTTGCTAAGTTAAGACCTGTTGTTCAGGAAGTGAATAAGAAACAAATACCTATATTGGGTATTTGTTTTGGTCATCAAGTTCTTGCAGATATATTAGGAGGAATAGTTGTCACTGATACACGTTTTGCAGAGTCGGGTATTGGGAAAATTTTTGTAACGGAAGAAGGAAGAAAAGATCCATTACTAGCTACAATGCCAGACACATTTCATGGTATTGTGAGTCATAAATCATCTGTTATTAAATTACCACAGGAGTCGGTATTATTGGCGTATTCTGAAAAATGTCCAATACAAGGATTTCGATATCAATCTCATCTTTATGGATTTCAATTACATCCAGAGTTAACCGTTGAGGATCATTCCTTTCGGATGCAATTATATCCAGAATATAATCAGCATGCTTTACTATACAGAGAAAATCAAGATATTATTGCTCAGCATATTCTCACTAACTTTCTACAACAATTATGAAAAAAGGGATATATTTAGGTATTGATACCGAATTTACGGGACAGCATCCCCATAAACATGGGTTAATAGAGATTGCTTTACTTGCATTAGATGCAAATTTTGAAGAAATTGGGAGTTTCCAAACATTGGTAAAACCTGCAGATGATATTGAGATTACTGCAGAGTCAATGAAGATTAATAATATTGATCTGAGTCGATTAGACATGGAGGGAATAAATTATAAAGAATTGGTTAGAAAAATAACGAATTTTGTAAGGAAATACTTTGCGGATAAACCAATATTATTTGCACATTCTATTCCAATGGACTTTGCCTATCTTAATTATATTTTTGATAGTGTTGGTAAAAATACTTTATTCTGGAGGGATTTAATTGGCCATAGTACCCTTGATACTAAAGTATTAGCAAATACCATCAATATTCTTACATTAAAAAAGGGACATGAGCCGTTATTCCCCTCAACATCTCTATCAAGCCCAGGAGGTTTAACGGATGTTTTGGGAATTACTGATTATGAAGCTCATACCGCTCTTGGGGATATTCGTGCTACAAGACAGGTATTAATAAAACTATTAGATATTTTAGACGAATTATAGTATACTAAATGTAGAATTATTGTTAATTATACATATATGTCATATACAGAGAAAACATTTAATATCCCTACTGATATCAGTCTTTCAAATGAACAAATAACAGTTCATCTTGGACTTTATGCAGGATATGTCAAAAATACGAATGCATTATTAGATAAAATTCGGACTTGGCCCGCTGAAGGAGATATAATTGCATTATCAGAATTACAGAGAAGATTGGGATTTGAATTTGATGGAATGCGTCTGCATGAATATTATTTTGGTCAACTTGAAAATGGAGCCACATCCCTTAAAGAATCCAAACTACTTGATCTCATCGTTAAACAATACGGTTCATTCGAATCATACTGTGCTGATATTAAGCGATTAGCTTCAATGCGAGGTATTGGGTGGGTTATAACCTATTATGACACCGTGAGTGATATGTTGATTAATGCATGGGTATCTGATCATGAGTTGGGACATTTAGCAGGATTACCTATTATCTTTACCTTAGATATGTGGGAGCATGCTTTTATGGTAGATTATCGACCCGCCACAAAGCTTGAATATGTTAATCAGTACTTATCTTTGGTGAATTGGGATATTGTAGCAAATAGACTATAGGAAAATGACTGAGAATGTACTGTTAAAACTTGAATTTAATACCCCAACGGGGTTTATTCCCTTTCAAGATATACAGCCGCAACATTATATAGAAGCTATCCATTATCATGTTGACATTGCTCGAGAGAGAATTCAGTCTATTGAAGAAATATCTGAGCCAAACTTTACCAATATCATTGAGGCTTTAGAATTTGCTGTATATGAAGTTTATTATATTTATGGTATTGCCTCCAATCTTAATTTTGCCGAAACAAATCCTGAATTACAAGAAGTGTTCGCTCGGTTACGTGAAATAGTTACCAATTTCCAAAATGATATTTCTCTGAATGAAAAGCTTTTTCTTCAAATAAAGTATGTATATGATAATAAAGAGTCTTTAGATTTAACAACAGAGCAATATACCTTGCTTGAGGAAACATATTCATCTTTTGTACGTAATGGAGCTTTATTACATCAAGAAGAAAAAACAAAATTAAGAGAAATTGATCAAGAACTATCTCAACTTACCTTACAGTTTCAACAAAATGTTTTAGCTGAGAATAATGATTATAAACTTATTATTACCAATAAAGCTGATTTAGCAGGACTTCCAGAGTCTATTATTGCAAGCGCCGAGAATAAAGACAATCCGAATGAATGGATATTTGATTTGTCTTATCCGTCATATATTCCTTTTATGCAATATGCAGATAATAGGGAATTAAGAAAAAAATTATTTTATGCCTATAATACTATAGGTGCTAAAGGAAATGAGTGGGATAATAGAAAAATAGTAACGCGTATCGCATTATTAAGACAACAAAGAGCAAAATTACTGGGATTTGAAACTCATGCGGATTATGTATTAGAAAAACGTGTATTACAAAAGCCAGCTCAAGTAAAAGAATTATTAGATACCCTACTCACAAAAGCAATTGATATAGCCCGAGATGAAATTGCGGATATGAGTAAATTTGCACAATCTGATATTGATGAGCTTCGAGCCTATGACTATGGGTATTATTCAGAAAAAATAAAACAAGCTCGCTATCAATTCGATGAGAATGCTATTCGTGCATACTTTCCTTTACATCAAGTATTAGACGGGATATTTGATATAGCAACCAGCTTATATGGAATAGGATTTATTAAACGAGATGACATACCAGTATATCATCCTGAGGTAGAAGTATATGAAGTACAAGAGGCTGATGGGTCTCATATTGGTATCTTGTATCTTGACTTTTATGCGCGCTCAAGTAAGCAGTCAGGAGCTTGGATGACTGAGTTTAGAGCGGTATCATATCAGAAGGGAGAAGTATATACCCCCCATATATCGCTTGTACTTAACTGTTCTCGGCCTCAAGGAGATATTCCATCTCTTCTTACTTTGCAGGATGTATTGACGTTATTTCATGAATTTGGACACGGGTTACATGGGTTATTAGGGAAGGGGTTATATCCATCTCTAACAGGAGTAAATGTGTATTGGGATTTTGTAGAGTTACCCTCTCAATTAATGGAGAATTGGGTATATGAGCCTGAGGTCTTGGCAAAAATTGGAAAGCATTGGCAAAGTGGAGAGTCAATT
>JALQTA010000033.1 GCA_023264145.1 Minisyncoccota bacterium
AATGAATGAAAATATATAAATCACTCCTAATGAATCTGTATCACACCCCTTCAATTTCCATTAAAATATTATCTCAACACAATAGTCATAGATTTCAGCTCTCGTCTTGCATATTCTGTAATAGAGTATAGAACGAGAATAAGCCCCATCATTTCCATAAATTCCTCAATATGAGCAAGCTGAACATACCAATCATTAAGGCCTTGGGTAGTCAAAACAAAACCTCCAATAGATTCAACCCCCACCGCTCCAGCAATATAAATAAGCCCCCCTAAGAATAGATAGACCTTTGCATAACTGGGTAATTTCCACCAGAATCGTATATAAATAACACCTATCAAGGCAACTATTATCATAGCTGGGATAACCCATGATTGATATAACCATGGTCCTACATCCCAAGTTTCACGAATAGGATTGATTGCGAGCTCATGTATACCAGAGAGCTCATCTAAAGCAATATATATACCCATCAGAGATATTCCTCTCCAAGCCCAACCATATTTTTTCCCTTGAGACTTTACCACCGAAGCTATCATAGCTGCCGTCATAGCCAAGTATAAGGCTACTCCTCCCGTAAACCAGGTAGGAATATTAGCCTCCTGATCAACATTAAAGACACGGCTTGGCTCTGACATAATACTATAAGAAAGAGAAGCCTTTTTTTCTAATAATTCATCTCCTTGAGGAGACACAATAGCACTAACTGTCACGAGTATTACCGCAATCAACACCATTCCGAGTATAACCAATCTTTGATTCCAGTATATCATTCTATTCTTATCGATTCTGTCTTGAACATTTGTTATATAGTGTACTATAAAACGCCATATTTGGATAGAGAAAAGCCCGACACATGGTGTCGGGCTTGGAAAAAAATAGATGAATCAACAATCAGCAGAAAGTTGAGCAAGATATTGTGCATTTAGAGAAAGTGCCGGCTTATCTTGAGAATAAGAAACCCCACAGCAGTTGTACAGGGCAAAACGAACACCAAGATATTCTTCACACACTGACCTCGAAATGTCACAGCCCAGAAGTCTGATGATTTCCTTACCAACTTGGCTGTTTGGGTCGTGCCACTGAATATCTTGAGTTCCCATTCCTACAATTTCTTTGAGTCGCGAGAGACCCAATTGCAGATCGCACTGAAAGGCTTCCCAGAGAGCCTTCCTTTGTGCCCCCATATCCAGATCCAAGAAATCTGGAGCAATTTCTCTAATAGAAGGATAGCTCATGGTGATGTCCAAATGAGAGGATGGATGGTGAGTAATATACCCACCTTTCAATAATCAAAGAATACCTTCAATTATTAAAAGATACTTACATTACTGCTTTTTCTGCTCTCTTTGACTCAAAATCTCTAAGTCGAGCCAATGTATCAACTTTGACATATCGAGATTGTAGCTCACTCCAAATATCCTCTAAAGCTTGATTTGTATTACCATCCAATCCTTCAAAATTATATTCGATGATAGCTTCATCAATAGGAATTTCACCTAATAAAATATCCTTATATTCTTGTTTTATCTGATGATATAAATCATTATCTCGAGGTTTATTGAGGATTCCATAAAAAGGAATATCTAATTTAGCCGCAAGTACTCGTAATTGCTCGAATACTTTTTTACTATTAATATGAGGTTCCACTACTCCAACTAAGGCATCTACTCCGCAAAACAATCCAAAATGCAACATATCTGCTCCAGCAACCCCATCAATAATCACCTGATTCTCTCCTTCATCTAATAATGGTAAATAAAATTTTAATGGACCAGAGTGCCCATGAGCACAACGAGAGCTATATAATATATCTTCAGCTCCAAGACCTACTACCTGTAGAGATATATGAGAGTCAATCTCATAGCTAATCGACTGAGTAAACTCATCTGAGGGATGAAAAGTAAACCGAGGTAAAATCCTATCTTCAAGAACAATACGTGACCATTTCGTATCTTGTTCTAATCCCACCTTATGCTGAAAATCACTATGGGCTCGGTGGAATGTTCGTGTGTCATCTTTAACCTCAAATCCAAGAATACTCGCTAAATCCATATTATGATCAGCATCAATCGCAAGTACTGAATACATTCGAGAAAGATACATACTCAACAACCATGAAGTTGTACTTTTCCCGCTTCCCCCTTTTCCTACAATTGCAATTTTCATATCACCAAACACTTATCCAATGACTCTATAATCGCTTTTTTATCCATATCAGCTCCAATAAAGACAATCTTTTGTTCACCCTCAATTTCCCCATTCTTGGATTTACTCCAATATCCATACGGATCAAGATTGATAATATTCCCCGCTTGAGACCATAATAAGGCTGTTGTAAGATCAGAATTATCCCAAGCAAAGCCTTTAGACCGGACTACGCCCTGTAGTGTACCATTTTGTAATAATTCCATCAACTTTTGTCTATCAAAAGGCTTTTTACTCTCATAAACAAAACTACTAATTCCATATTCTTCTGTTTCTGGAGTATGTTCCCCTCTCATTTCTTTGAGCCACCCTACATTTTGAGAAGCCTTATCAAAATCAAATAATCCCGTATTGAGAATTTGGTCAAGAGAAATATCTCCTTTAACTGCCTCAATAATTCGAGCATCAGGATTGAGTTTCGCGACAATACCTCGAATAGTTCCCACCGTATCTTGGGAAACCAAATCAACTTTAGATAATACAATCACATTCGCAAATTCAATTTGATCCGTAAGAAGCCCCACAATAGTTCGAGTATCCTCTTCTCCCAGAGATTCATCAGTATCCTTCAACTGCTCCTCTGAGGCAAGATAATTCATAAAATTAGCTGTATCTACAACCGTCACCATAGTATCAAGACGAGCAAAATGAGACAGAATATCTCCCGACTCATCATCAAAAGTAAAAGTCTCCGCAATAGGTAATGGCTCAGATATTCCTGTAGACTCAATAACTAGATAATCAAATCTATTCTCTAAAGCAAGTTTTTTGACCTCTATTAATAAATCTTCTCTTAGAGTACAACAAATACATCCATTGCTAAGCTCTACTAATTTTTCTTC
This sequence comes from Minisyncoccota bacterium, assembly GCA_023264145.1. Classification (GTDB taxonomy): domain Bacteria; phylum Patescibacteriota; class Minisyncoccia; order SW-4-49-11; family SW-4-49-11; genus CALRBF01. Next base: position 3,051 of record JALQTA010000033.1, read on the forward strand.
TGTTTTACTCAGAGAGACCTCATTATTAGCAATCAGCTCAGCATCAATATTCACATCAGACATATCATTCACAATCACCGCAACCTTAAGCCCCTGCCGATTTTTGAGAATAGAATTAAGAAGAGTAGTTTTCCCACTACCCAAAAATCCAGATAATACCGTCACTGGTAAACGAGACAACGCTTCAGACATAGAATATTCTTATATCTGTACAGTATATCGTATATGTATCCATAATGCAAATCATTTGCATTATAAGGTTTAAGATAGTAGGTATGTGATCAGAATTGTTATCAATACTAATAAGCTATTAAACCAGTATAATGCTATTAAAGATTTTATATTTTTCACGGTAAAGTTGTATATTGTGAGTGGAAGAATATATCCAAAAAATAACAAGCCTAAAGCATTCATAGTTATTGCAGCCCCAAATAAACAGATTGCTTGTATAATCCAAATTGATTTTAATGATATATCTCCTATATATGGCTTCATATACACCCTTTCTCTCCATAGAACTCCAAGAAATATAACTTCTAAACCTATGACTAATAAAAGAGTATATATAATTCCTAAACTTTCTGTTTTTCCAACTAAATATATAAATCCAATAACAGTTATGATCAAAAGCCCACTAGCCACAATACTGTTTATTAGCGTAAATATGATACTGATGAGAATTATTTGTTTATGCTTCATACTTCTTTTTTCTAGCTTTTAATAATACAATAAACAAAGTCCCTAATCCTAAAAAAATATTATAGAGATATATCCCTTGCAACCATATACTGAGGGAACTATCTCCTTTAATAATATTTCCAAACCCTGGAATAAATAAAGCAAATATTCCAATCATAGATATACTGAAAGAAATAATTAATACAGTAGCAGGTATTCCCATAGATTTTCTTAAAATTCTATTGTTTAATAATACGATAAACTATAGTCACATTGATAAGGAAATATACTATAGTAGCTATTATGTTTGGCCATATACCCAATCTTAATGCTGGTAAATAAATACTCAAAATATAATATATAATTGCTAAAAGTAAACTCAAAAATACAAAATTCTTTCCCTTATATTGATTTAATAATATTACAATAAATTCTACAAGATATACAACTAATACCAATATAAATAACTGTATTCCCCAACTAATATTATCAAAAATTTGGAAGTACCAGGTAGTTAATACCGCTAAAAGTGCTATAGTAATTATATTAATTTGTATAATTAATGTATTCATAGATTTGATTATTACTTTATAATAGGGAATAGTAAACATGCGTAGGATGTATTATCTGTGCGTTATGCCCGTGAATCCAAATACTAGTATATTTACCCCACAACTGAATAGAGTAACTTGCACAATTTTGATTTAGGGCTAAGTATGGCTTCCAATCATAGCCATCTACAACATATCCTTTCATATACTTTATTTCATCATACTTTTGTTTTGAAATAACTATATCTTTAGATCTATACCCATCGCTAACATTATGTCTTGCTATTTTCCAATCCGTACCATTTTTACCTTCATCAACGTTAATGTTATTTCCTGTCCCTATATTATTAGTACGGTCCCAATCATTAATATCATAAGTATCCTTGTTAGGCCAAAAACTAAACGTATTAGTAACACCTCGTCCAGTTCGCCACACTGAAACTAAAGAATGTCCTGCTTGCAGTCCGTTATTAGCAAAGACTGTTGGATTTGAATATATCCTCAAATAGAATCTCTGTCCGTCAAAGTCATATTCTCCCGCATTGAATCGTTGATTTTGTCCCCCATGGCATTGCCAAAGATGTATTCTACTTCCAAAGGTTATACCTGAACTGGCATCAAGACAATAATTTTGAGCAAATTTTGGTCTTATAGTCCCATCTGATCTTACTATAAATTTCTGATTATTACCACCATGACAATCCCAGAGATGAACCCTATCTCCATTATCATATCTTCCATTAGCAAGATCCGCGTCCACACATTTCTCTACTCCTGGTTTCCCTACAAAACGTATTTCTGAGCGAGCATCTACAAATCGAAATTGCTTTGGAGCATCATTTGCTCTTCCCCATAATTTAAAGGTTTGACCATTACTTGCATTAGCATTATCTACATCCCAAATATAGTCCCAATTAGATCTATTGTATATTACTAGATTATTCACGGAATTAGATGAATCACCCCATGCAAATACCTCTGGTATTTTGATAAACTGTTTCACTTTTTCTCTAAATGAAAGTTTTGGTTTTGAGTTATTCTGTAAAAACTCTTTTGACTTCCTCCTCTCCTCTAATATCTCATTATTTAGCTTATCTATACTTTCTTTACTTGGATATAGTATATTCATTAACTCTTGATTGCTACTTTTATAGGCTGTTTGTATATTTGTTTTTATAAGATCTACTTGAGCTGTTTTATTGGCTACTTTCCTATCCCAATCTCCTTTATTCTGTTGTATGATTTGTTCTTCTTTTGTTATTTCTTCCTCTAATTTTACTATTGCCTCTTGCACTTCTTTATTTTGTTCTTTTTGCTCCTTTAATTCTTTTCTTTTAGATTTTTTGCTTTCTACCGTTTCATCTTTCCCTCGATAATAATTTATCTCTGTGACTTTCGTATCTTCTCCTTCACTATTATAGCTAATACTTCGTATCTTTTGTCCTGCTTTGACTTTACTTATGGGAACTCTTTCTTCTCCTATTATTGCTTCTGGCTCTTCTCTATTATCTCTAAGATTTACTATTGTATTAATAGTGTCTAACTCTTCTTTTGTTATTCCATCTTCGGTAAATATAATCTCATTATATACTTGATTATACTTTGGATTCTTACTTGGATCTATATATTCATTCAGTCCCTGCTCTTTGAGACTTCTTGTCTCTGCTATTACTGTCCCTCTATAAATAAAAAAGGTGGCAATTACAGCCACTCCTAAAACCATTGTCACATGATAGTATCCCCTATACCTGCCCATATGTTTAGTATAAATTCTACTTTTTCATACTATACCTCCTATTATCTTTTGTCAAATGATTGAATAAAAAAAGAGCCTCGCTGGTGTAGGAGGCTTGGGTGTAGCCGAAGCTACGGGTGGTGATGAAGGTGTCAGCTGTCGCCTTCGATTCCGGACTCGATGGAGCCGGTGGAGGGGCTGCTGCTGGCCGAACCCGAACTGGGGTCGGACTCCATGCTGATGACACCGGATCCGATGTGCTTGCTGCTTTCGGTCTGATTGGGATCCGAACTGGAGCTCTGGTCGATGGTGGTGCTGGACATGAGGTAGTCTCCTACGAAACAACAAG
>JALQTA010000034.1 GCA_023264145.1 Minisyncoccota bacterium
ACGAAGCATTTATTCAGAGAGATTAGCAAAAGAGAGTGACTTTCGAGTTGATACAGCCGTTGATGGACTTGATGGATTGAATAAAATCAAAGAAAAAGACTATGATCTGATATTTACTGGAATTCAAATGCCGAATATGACTGGATTTGAATTATTTCAAAAACTTCAAGGAAATGCAAAATGGATGGAGATACCCTTTGTTATTTTTAGTCACTTGGGAAGGGCAGAAGATGTGCAGAAAGCTCATGATTTAAGAATACAGTATTTTATTGTAAGAGGTAATCATACGCCAAATGACATTGCCCAAAAGCTTCATGATATTGTGGTAGAAAAACAACATTCTTCTGTTACTTTTAAAAAATCACACATTTTAATTGTTGAGGATGATCCTGCTATTCGTTCTGTATATATAGAGTGTTTTCAAGCTGAATCTAACTTTATCGTAGATCATGCGGTCGATGGACTTGATGCTTTGAATAAAATACGACAACAAGATTATGATCTCATATTCACTGGAATTCAAATGCCAAATATGACAGGTTTTGAGTTATTCCAAGCTGTGCGTGGTGATACAGCACTTAAACAGCCACCTTTTGTATTATTTAGTCATTTAGGGAGAAGTGAAGATATGGCTCGTGCAGAAGAGTTAAAAGTTAATCATTTTATTGTTCGAGGGCAAACATCTCCTCATGATATTGTAAGTAAAATTAAAGATATCTTGAATGTTAAAGATCGTACTTATAATTTATTATTAAGTAAAGATTCTCCCGATTATGCGGAGTTTATTGAAGCTTTTTGGGGGGCTGACTGTCTTGATCAGAGAGATTCAGCTACAATGCCTATATTAGTTACTTTGCAACAACCTCAACAGCCTTATGTATTTTCAATTGAATTAGATTGTAACAAAAAATAAATGTATGAAATCAAAATATCAATGGAAAATTCAACAAACAATTGATAAAACACTTATCAGTCAATATCCAGAATTAGACCCCATTATTCTTCAATTATTATGGAATAGAGGAATTCATAAGGCAGAAGATATTGACAACTTTATTAATGCTGATTATACAGATCTTTTAGACCCTTTCCTTATTCTTGATATGCAAAAAAGTATTGATAGAATAATTGCTGCAGTTGAGAAAAAAGAGTCAATTTTGATTTTTGGAGATTATGATGCAGATGGTGTCACAGGAAGTACTATTTTATATCAAGGAATGAAAACTGCCTATTTGGCACTTCATCAGCGAGGTGGTGGGCAAATTATGGATACTCATACCAATGAATTTGAAAAATATGTTCAGGTATATATTCCTGATAGACATAAAGAAGGGTATGGATTAAAAGATGAGGCGGTAACCTATATCTTGGCATCTAAGCCACAATTAGTACTGACGGTTGATTGTGGGGTACGGAGCTTTGCAGAAATTGATGCCATACAAAAGGCAGGAATAGATGTTATTGTGATAGATCATCATTCTGTTCCTGATACTATGCCTCCAGCATATGCAATTATTGTTCCAAAGCGTAAAGAAGATAGCTATCACTTCAAGGATTTATGTGGAGCTGGGCTTGCTTTTAAAGTGATTACAGCATTATTATCAGAGTTGAGAGTTAAAGTTGGCTATGATAGTATTCCAATAGGATATGAAAAATGGTTATTAGATTTAGCTGCTATTGGAACAATTGCGGATATGGTTCCTTTGATTGGAGAAAATCGTATTATTGTACGATATGGACTTTATGTATTGGCAAAAAGTAAAAATATTGGACTAAAATCCCTCATGGATATCACGGGTATTGTCCCAGAGGTAGATGAAATTGATGGAGTAGAATCAAAAAATATTAGTGTCTATTCAGTAGGATTTCAAATTGCTCCGCGTATTAATGCGGCGGGAAGAATTGCACACGCTAATCAAGCATTTAAACTATTTACTACCACAGATACTCATGAAGCAGAACAATTGGCTCTTGATTTACAAAAACTCAATGATGAGAGAAAAGCTCTCACAGAAAATGTCTTAAAAGAAGTTGAAGCTAAGCTCTCACAATATGAAGATATAAGTCAATTAGCTCTTATTATGGAAGGAGATAAAAATTGGCCTATTGGAGTATTGGGTATCGTAGCATCTCGTCTTGTAGAAAAGTATTATCGTCCGGTAGTATTGTATCAAGAACAACTTCATCATAATGTTGCTTCTGCTCGGAGTATCCCTGAATTTAATATTGCAGATGCCGTAGCCGAAATGCAAGATTTGATTATATCAGGTGGGGGACATAGCCAAGCAGCGGGCCTTTCTTTTAATACCCATAAAACAGATGCAGTTGTGGAGTCATTAAGACAACAGATACGAGAAAAGATTGATATATCAAAGCTTACTCCGTATAAAACTATAGATATAGAATTGCCAGCTCAAGCCGTAGATTGGGATTTATACGATACTTTTTATAAATTAGCCCCATTTGGGATGAATAATCCAACACCAATATTTGTGTTACGTAAAATGCGTATTGTGGATATTAAACCATTGGGAAAAGATAATAAACATATTAAATTACAATTAGTATCTGAAGATCAGGTGGGGACTCCTCTTAATATATCAGCGATTGGATTTAACTTTTCTTTTGTATTAGATCAAATTCATCGTAATGATATTATCGATATTGTGTTTCGACTAGAAATTAATGAATGGGGAGGAAATAGAGAATTACAGCTACATCTCATTGATATTGCCTCAAATGAGGCATAATAGAGTTGCTCTTTTGATAAAAAGCTTTATAATAAAGGTATCCAAGGAGAATGGTAATCGCGCATATCCACCCTGTGGTGAGTGAGGAAAGTCCGGACACCTACTACCTCGGTAGTATATGATAGTGGGTAATACCCATCATTGAGCTTGCTCAATCGGGACAGTGTCACAGAGACAAAACATTTGAGTATATCTCATCTAAGGTGAAAAGAGACAAACCCTATCAGGTGTAAGACCGTGCTTTTCTATCATAGAAAAGAGTGTCGCAAAGAATAATTTGGTAACAAATTATCAAGATAAATGATTACCCATTAGCATTATGCTATAGACAGAATCCGGCTTATATTCTTCTTGGATGTTATAATCAACCGTAGTATATATATGAATAAATTTGAACTAACCTTTAGTGTGATTCGGGTTCCCGTAGACTTTTTCGTGATCATATTAGCAGGACTGTTATCATATCAATTACGTATTTCTAGTATTGCAATTGAAATACGTCCTATTTTATATGATTTTAGTAGCTCTTGGTATAATTGGTTAATTATATTATTTGCATTAGTAACGGTTATCATTCTTGCTTTTTCAGGGATGTATGCCCTTAAGAAAACAAAAGGTATAGTCAGCGAATCGTATAAAATATTTAGCTCAGTATCTACTACAACATTAATTATTATCTTATATTATTTTTTTCAATCATCTGATCTGTTCTCTTCTCGATTTTTGATTATTTCTTTATGGTTTTTATCCATTATTTTTCTTATTATTGGAAGACTATGTATTCATGCAGTTCAAAACTTTGTAACATATCGGTATCGATGGGGAGTGCATAGAGTGGTGATTATTTTGGGGACAGATACTATGAGTAAACTCGTTGTAGAAACATTAAACTCATCATCAATAGGTCGGGGATATCAGATTGTTTCCACTCAAGATCAGCTCGATATGAAGGAATTAAAGCATTTGGCTATTACCAAGCAAATTGATGAAGTGATTTTAGCAGATACTCACTTAGACCCAGAAAAACTGATAGAAATTAATTATTTATGTGAAGAATATAAACTAGATTTTCAGTATATTCCGAATGTATTTGATTTATACACCCAAGTAGAGGTCAAAAATATGGCGGGAGTATTATTATTCAGAGTAAAACGTACAACCTTAGAGGGTTGGGGGCATGTTTGGAAGCGATTATTTGATATTGTGGTTGCCAGTATCGCAATTATTATCTTAAGTCCAGTATATCTTATTACTATTATTGCAATTAAACTGGACTCCCCAGGACCTATTTTATACAAAAGCCGTCGAGTAGGAGTGGGTAAAAAACCTTTTGATGTATATAAATTCCGAAGTATGTATCAAGAGCTTTGTACTGATGAGAGTAATGCAGAGTCTCTTGCAATAGAGCAACAACTACTGAAAGAAAAAGGAATTAAAGCAGGACCAGTGAATAAAATTAAAGATGATCCACGAGTAACTCCATTAGGGAAATTTATTCGTAAAACCAGTATTGATGAATTACCTCAATTCTTCAATGTCCTAGAAGGAAGTATGAGCCTCGTAGGACCTCGACCTCATCAACCAAGAGAAGTGAATAAGTATAAAAGACATCATAAAAAAGTTCTTACCATTAAACCAGGTATTACGGGAATGGCACAGGTGAATGGACGTTCAGATTTGAGCTTTGAAGAAGAAGTATTATATGATACCTTTTATATAGAAAATTGGAGTATTCTCTTAGATATTATTATATTGCTCAAAACCCCTTGGGCAGTTATTGCTCCACGGAAAGCAGATTAAAAAAATTTGAGAATTGTATATCAATATGATATACTACAAAATAAGGTAAAAATAAAAGAGATATTATGGGAAAATCATTTGAGGGAATCGCTCAATATAGATCTAATTTAAGTGAAGAACAAGAGTTTTATTCTGGAGGTGAATTACGATATATCGGGACATCTAAGAAAGTAGCTGGTGAATTTGCAAAAAAGTTAGGGCCTCAAATTGGTCTTGTAGAAGGGGAGGGTATACATTGGTTAAGGAGAAGATTACAAGAAAAAAAAGAAATTCCACATTTAAAAAATGTTACATTTACTATTGATATAGTAAATGAAATAAGAGAAAGATATGGTTTTGAACCTATATCTCAAGAAGAATATGATGCTATCACTGCTTCTTCTCAGGTAGTATCAGGTGAAGAAGATGAAGTAAAAGAGGCTTATAATGAAAACTCTGAAGAAGGTACTCCTGTAGATGATACAGAGCAAGAAGTAATTGCAGAAGATACAAGCACTGATTTAGGTGAACACACTTCTTTTGAAGCGAGTGACAAAACACCAGATCAAGTTGAAACAGCATCACAAGAATCAAGTTCTTTAGAAGCGGAGCAGGTATCAGAACCTTCTGTAAATGTAGAGACATCACCAGAACAACCTGATAGTGCTGTTGAAGAAGTTGACGAAACTTCTTCCCCCGAAGTATTTAATGATGTGGCATTAGAAGTTGCTTTAACTGAGGCTGAAGCTAACATTCAGAAAGAAGCTAAAGAATTACAAAATACAGAAGGATTATCTTCAGATAATGAAACAAGATTAGAGAAAATTGAGCGTTTAAATCAAGCCCGTGAAGCGATAAGAGTGTATCAAGAATTTGGGCAACAACATCCTTATCATACACGCGATCAAGCAACTCAAGAACAGTATCGACAATTAGAAAAATTAGCATGGGAGTCGCTCAATAAACTTGCGCATAGTGAAGGGGGAGATATTATTACTTTGCCTCAACAAAGAGATATAGCACTTTCTCATCCTGAATCAGTAGATACAAGACAATATCTTGAAACCATAGGTTATCAATTTGATGAAGACGGAAACATTATTACGGTTGCAGACAAAGGAAAGTTAATCGTATTGAATCGACATTATCCTATAGAAGATATTATAAATTCTCCAAGACCAGCACATATTGTATATGATAGAAATGTTAATTTAGATGAAGTCAAAACCTTGACATATTATCATGGACATTTAGTAAGAGGATTAAATCCTAATACTCCTGACTTTATAAAAGGGGTATTAGATAAAGAGTTTTTGGAATCAAATATTGTATCGAGTGAAGATCAACCTGTTTCAACTACTGAAGAATTAGGTTCTACTCCCGAGACTGATATAGATATGAGTGCATATGAGAATTTGAATCTGTCAGATGAACAATTAACTCGTATTAGAGCTACTATTGAATGGGGGAAGAGAGAAAATATTCAAGGTTTGACCCCAGAGAGAATTGTTCAGTATACTGAACAAAGCTTTAATGAGGATCAAGCAAGACAAATTTTCTTAGGATTTCATCAAGAACTTACTGATGAAGAGGTTGCTCAATATGCAAAATCAGATATATCTGTAGATGAAATGAAAGCAAAGCGTAATGAGTTGGTAGAAGCTAAAAAAATACCTTCAGAAGAATCAGAACCTGAGGTGAACTCTATTTCGAAGGAGGAACAGACTTCTGTTGCCGCAGAAGGTGGTACTCCTTCTGATAAAGGGGAATCAATTCCACAAAATAAGATTGATATGTTAAGAG
>JALQTA010000035.1 GCA_023264145.1 Minisyncoccota bacterium
CGCACAAGAAAAGGAAAAGGAAAGTCTCGCAGGAATATTTGGAAATATATTTCAGACAGCTTTTAGACAAGATGTCTATCCTAGTATAGAAGCTAAAGCCTCTAATTTATTATATTTTATAGTAAAGAATCATCCATTTAATGACGGTAACAAAAGAACTGGAGCATTTACTTTTATCTGGTTTTTGCAAAAAGCCAAAATATCATTTCAACACAAAATTACCCCAGAAGCTCTAACTGCTATAACTTTACTCATAGCTACGAGCCAATCAAAAGATAAACAAAAAATGATAGATTTGGTAACCTTATTATTAAGTAGAAAATAGGTGTCTTAGAATTGAGAAACAAAAAAAGAGAGGAGTGCCTTAGGTAGTTAACCGTTTGGACCTCCTCTCATCTTTATGTAGTTATACTATACCAAAATCTTTATTAAGTCAATACGGTTATCCCCACCCCCTCACCGATGCCCAGTGCATCGGTTTTTATTCTATATTCAGTAGTCAATATGAATTGACAAAATAGTTAAAATATGGTATATATAACACGGTAATTTTAGTCTCTTCCTCTCTTGGGAGCTTGTAATTTGAACAAGTCCATTCTTGCAATGAGTTCATGTGTCGTTGGTCTTCTCATCGGAGTCGGTGGGATGTATTACCTTGTGGTACAGCCCCAACGTCATTGGTATGAGACAAGAGAGATCTTCCTCAATGAGGAGCTCTCATCCAAAGTTCAGGATTCTTGTCGAGATAGGGAAAAGCTGGATTTTTCCCATCACACTACCACACGTTTTGGTGAGAATAATGATTTCTCAACCACCCATAGCTTCAGCGGTAGTTCGGTGGATGAGAGGTATTCATCTCAGCAATTTAGCTTTGGTCGCTGACCTCTCTCCATAACCACTCATACCTCAAGCCCCCTGTTGTCAGGCGGGCTTTTTCATTGTGTTAAAATTCCCCTCTTGAGGGGTGACCCAAAGGGTCGGGGTGGAGGCTCGTAATTATTCACAAAATATGATATGGTACAGAAGTTCCCTTTACAAATCAAGGAGGATTTCTCATGCCCACTGTGAATGCTGCAGATGATGCTCTATTACAGGAGCTTCTTCAGGATGGTGACTATCTGAGTCTGTGCGACGCTTTTCAAGAAAACTATCTGATCATCAAGGGGCGTAGCCCAGATATGGCCAAATACTTGAAAGACAGCTTCTGGAATGAGAGATATCAGTGTTGGAATCTCACAGAGAGAGCGCTTGGTGAAATATGGGATATTGAGTCAGATACTCGTCCTGGTCTCAGGCGGAAGAAGAGTTCACTAGAATCAATCTTGCAACGCAAAGTCCCAGTGGAGCTTATTCTCCGTTTTGTGTCCATAGCAGCCGTTCTGGCATTTGTAATAAAAATAAGGTTTTTCTCTTCGTGAGTCCTCCAAATCAAAAATCATTAGAACACAGTACTCCTCCCAAGTCACCCTCACAGGGTGGCTTTTTCATTACTCAAGAACTCGCAATTCAGTGCCAAATATGCTATAACAATAAAGCTCTTCACAAAATGGTATTATGACTGAAGCTGAGCGTCAAGATTTTGCTCTTGAGCTACTAGAGGTTTTTGCAGATTTTCTTTGCTCCCCATCATTGATGGAAGAATATGAAGAAAAAGGATTTCATTCAGCGGGAATGCATACTCGAGTAGGGTGTAGACATGAAGTTCTTGATACGATTAAAGTAATTCGTGGATGGCCTTTACATGATCCATTGCCTCTCAAAGATCTAATTGTAGCGCTTTTGCCACCATTTCCTCCTGTAGAGGATCAATCAGTACCTGAAGCAGCATAGATCTTTGTCTCCTTCAAAATCAGCCGATGCCCAGAGCATCGGTTTTTGCTTTTTTAAAACTCGTAATTATACCCAAAACATGGTATAATAGGGGTAAATAATAACTTTTAATTAAATTATCAGCTTTTGCTGTATAAATCATGGCACATAATGAAGATACAAGAGTAAAAATCCCAGCCATTCTCCATCTCATGAGTTTGGGATATGAGTATTTGTCATTAAAAGGTGCTAATTGGGATCATGAAACCAATATTTTTCCAGATATTTTTACCACAAGTCTACAAAAATTAAATCCAGAGATTGAGCTAGATGAGATTAGTCGTGAATTAAAACGCATTAGTCTTGATTTAGAAAACGATGATTTAGGGAGGGTTTTTTATCAAAATCTGATTTCTCCTTCAGGTATTAAATATATTGATTTTGACAATCCATCACGTAACTCTTTTCATGTAGTAACTGAGCTCCCATGTAAAAAAGATGATGACGAATTTCGTCCAGACATAACATTGCTTATCAATGGAATGCCATTAGTTTTTATTGAGGTAAAGAAGCCAAATAATCGAGAAGGTATTATTGCAGAGCATAATCGAATGCATGCACGATGCCAAAATAAGCAATTTAGAAAATTTATTAATATAACTCAACTTCAGATATTCAGTAATAATATGGAATATGAAGAAGAGTCTGGTAAGCTTTTGCAGGGAGCTTTTTATGGAACTTCTTCATATAATGAAATCAATTTCAATTCTTTTAGAGAAGAAGAAATATTTGATTATACCTCCATACTGAAACCAATATCAGAAGATCTAGAGCATCAAGTATTGAAAGATACTAATAATCCAACTCTCAAAACTTCTCAAGAGTTTATCACTAATAAAAATCGTGATACCCCTACAAATCGTATACTTACTTCCCTTTGTTCTAAAGATCGTTTACTTTGGATATTAAAATATGCTTTTGCTTATATTGAGTCTGAAGAAGGTGGACTGCAAAAACATATCATGAGATACCCACAGATATTTGCTTCAAAGGCAATAGTCACAAAACTAGATGCAGGGATGAAAAAGGGGATTATTTGGCATACTCAGGGAAGTGGAAAGACAGCTCTCGCTTATTATAATGTAAAAATCATCTCTGATTATTATAAAAAACAGAAGATTGTACCCAAATTTTATTTCATTGTAGATAGATTAGATCTTTTAACTCAATCTCGCAGAGAATTTATTAGCCGAGGACTAACCGTACATACCGTACAAACTCGAGAAGATTTGATCTCTGACTATAAACTTCAACAAGCAACTCATTCCGCAGAAGGAAAACCAGAAATAACCGTAGTTAATATTCAGAAATTCAGTGAAGATTCTTCAATACTCAATAATGTAGACTATTCAATCAATATCCAGAGAATTTATTTTCTAGATGAGGTACATCGTAGTTATAATCCAAAAGGGAGTTTCCTCGCCAACCTTATGACCTCAGATACCAATGCTATTAAGATTGGACTAACAGGAACCCCACTCATTGGAGATACTCGTAATTCAACCCATATTTTTGGAGATTATATTCATAAATACTATTACAACTCCTCAATTCGAGATGGATATACATTGAGATTAATGCGAGAAGGAATAGATACCGAATATCGCATACAATTAGAGGAAATTATAAAATCTATTCTCATCCAAAAAGGCTCAGTCAAAAGATCAGAGATTTACGCTCACCCAAAACTCGTAGAACCAATATTAGAATATATTATTGGAGATTTTAAAAAGAGTAGAATTTATCATGGCAATGACCAAATAGGAGCAATGGTAGTATGTGATAGTTCACCTCAAGCAAAAGCTTTTTATGAATATTTTCAAAAAACCTATAGTTCAGACCTTAGCGCAGCGTTAATTCTCCATGATATAGGCTCAAAAGAAGAACAAAAAGAGTTAGTCAATAAATATAAAGCAGGCAAAATCGACATACTCTTTGTGTATAATATGTTACTCACTGGATTTGATGCCCCAAGACTCAAAAAACTCTATCTAGGGAGATTAGTCAAAGAACATAATTTATTACAAACACTAACCAGAGTAAATCGACCATATAAAAATTTTAAATATGGATTCGTAGTAGATTTTGTCGATATTCGCAAAGAATTTGAAGAAACCAATCAAGCCTATTTCAAAGAATTACAACAGGAACTCGGAGATGAAATGCAATATTATTCAGATATGTTTGTAACTCCAGAAGAGATAGAAAAACAACTCGCAGAAGCACAGGAAGTCTTGATTACCTATGACACCGAAAATGCTGAAATATTCTCACAGCAAATAAGCCAAATTGAGGATCGCTCAGAAGCATTGACTATCAAAAAAGCTCTTGAGAATTTGACCAATTTATATAATGTAGCGAGACTATATGGACAAACTGAAGTTCTAGAAAAAATTGACTTTTCACAAGTACGCAAACTGTATATAGAAATATCTAATCGACTAGATCTTCTAAGGTTCAAAGAAGTCATAGAAAGTGGAGTAGATAATAAATCTCTTATTAATGAAGCAATGGAGAATGTTTATCTTAAAGTACGAAAAGTCTCAGAAGAAGAGCTCAAAATATCCGATCAACTTCATGACAAAATGAAGAGAACTCGAGAAGCACTCAAAGATAATTTTGATCAACAAGATCCAGAATTCATTTCATTATACGAAGAATTACAAAAAGTATTCCAACGTAAAAAAATGAATGAATTAAATCAAGAAGATATGCAATATAATATCGAGCAACTTGATGATATTTATCGTAAAATAACCGAAGTAAATCGAAGAAATAATCTCCTCAAAGCCAAATATGAATCAGATGAGAAATATGCCCGCCTCCACAAAAAAGTTCTTCAAGACAAACGCTTTTCAGATAAAAGACAATCTCAAATCATTCAAGCATTACTCAATATCAAACATCAAACCGATGATATCGTACTCAATAATCAAGAAGTAATATATAATGAAGATTATTTCCGAGATGAAATGATGCCAATACTCATAAATGAATTTCAGGGACAACAACTTCCATTAGATGCAATCGCCGCAAGAGATATCAATGGCTGGATATCCAAAGAATACCTACAAGAATATAATGGACAATATATATGATAGAACAAAATTTTATTCAACAAACCAAAAATCTCATCGACGCCCTCAAAACCACCTGTGCCCAATATGGATTAGGAAATGATGGGAATGAATTCAAAATCATCACCCAAGCCTTTTTATACAAATTCCTCAATGATAAATTTGCCCATCAAGCGAAAAGCATAGATCCAAGACTCGCCAAAGCAGATAATTGGGAAACTGAAATACAAAAATATAGCCAAAATGAATATGAAATGCTACTCCTTAAAATGGGAGCATCTATCAAATTAAAACCAGAACACTATATATCCTATTTATTCAATAGACAAGGAGAAGATGATTTCCATAAACTATTCGACGACACCCTCCGAGATATAGCCGACCTCAATAATTCTATTTTCTCCGTTAAAACAGAAGGAGGAGCAAGAATACAACTCTTTGATGAATTAAGTCAATTTGTACACGATACAGCACAAAGAGATGCATTTTGTCGTGCAATTATCAATCCACTCGTCAATATAAGTTTTGAAAGTATATACGAGCAGAAATATGACTTTTTCTCCACCATATTTGAATATATGATCAAAGATTATAATAAAGATGGTGGAGGTAAATATGCTGAGTATTATACCCCTCATGCTGTCGCCAAAGTAATGGCAGCCGTCATGGTAGATAAAGACTTCCGCAATGTAACCGTCTATGACCCATCAGCAGGATCAGGAACATTATTGATGAATATCGCACATGCCATTGGAGAAGATAAATGTACTATTTACTCACACGATATATCTCAAAAATCATCCAATCTCCTCCGACTCAATCTTATTTTGAATGACCTCAATCACTCCATCTCCAATATTATTCAAGGAGATACTATGATGAGACCAGCTCATCGAGAAAAACGTTTTGACTTCATCGTATCAAATCCTCCCTTCAAATTAGACTTTAGCGAATATCGAGATGACCTAGATAGCAAAATCAATCATGATAGATTCTTTGCAGGAATCCCGAAAGTTTCGCCAAAGAGTAAAGATAAAATGGCAATATATCTTCTCTTCATACAGCATATAATGCATTCACTCAGTGATACAGGTCGTGCCGCTATAGTTGTCCCAACAGGATTCATCACTGCTCAAGCAGGA
>JALQTA010000036.1 GCA_023264145.1 Minisyncoccota bacterium
AGGAATACTCGCAATATAGCCAGGGACTAAGAGAGGTCTCCAATCAATACAATTTGATCCCCCACCTTCTGGACAAATACTCTGATAAGAATTGGTTAACCCGGGTGGTAAAACACCTTGGTTATCAATAACATATTGCCCAACCGCAGCATCAAGTGCACGCATATCAGCTACCCTTTGTGCATTCTGAGCCTGTACAATTTGTCTTCTCGGGTTTATGGCAATCAAAACAATGGCAGCTAATATTCCTATTAAAGCAATCACTAATAATACTTCTAATAAGGTAAATCCCTTACTATATCTGAATTTGAGCATAATCATTATGTTTATATTTTATCTGTATTTATTATACCATATATGCATCAAATTACCCAATATATAAAAGAGACCTACTTGAAATTCAAGTGGCCTCTTGTTGGAATCTGAATGATGTGAAGTGTTTGCAAGAAGAATCCTCCAAATGGAACATAAGACTAACGATATCCCGTCATCTCATAACCACATACTGCCCAAGCAACTTATAGGCAAAGACATAGGTTAGCCAAAGTGTACTCAGAAATGAGACCATATTTCTTTCTTGCCAGATCAAAAGAGCACATTGCCACAATGAGACGATGAACAGAGAAAAAAGAAGGCAAAAAAGCTCCCAACTCCCCTGTATCCATTTTGTGGCACTACCACACACATCAATCCTATGAAAAGATATGCGTTCAGCTACCCCTGAGACGGTCACAAAACCTCCTGAACAATAAAGGGACTCTTATAGTATATCAGAACTCCTTATACCATTGTATCTATTTTGTCAAGCCCCTAAACTAAAACGTACCAGTACTCCCAAGGCGGCCCTCACCTCGCGAAGAATCTTCTAACGTATCTGTCCACTCAATATCACAATATTCGACTTTTTGTATTAATAACTGAGCACATTTTGCACCTTTTTCTATCACTTGAGTTTGATGAGACAAATTAATTAGTGATATAATCATCTCTCCTGTATATCCACTATCAAAAACTCCTCCCAAACTTTTAATACCTTTACTAATACCAATACTTCCTTTATCCCAAACCAAAGCGGCATACCCTACTGGTAAATTAATTGCTATCCCAATGGGGATGATTTTCTGCTCCCCTGGCTGAAATACCAATTGTTCAAGCGTATATACATCCATACCAGCATCTGTGGAATGAGCATAGCTTGGTAATTTTGCATCTGGATGAAGTTTTTTGAATTGTAATTTCATATACCTTAGTATACCAGATTATGATATAATGAACAAAATATATTTACTTTTATGCCTCACGTATTCCTTGCTAAAACCGAACCCTCAACCTTTTCTATTGATGACTTTAAAAAAGAACATATTACTCTCTGGGATGGAGTTCATAATTATCAAGCAATTAATGTAATTAAAACATGGAACCCCGGAGATTATGTTCTCATTTACCACTCTGTAAAAGAACGTAAGATTGTAGGGATTGGTAAAGTTATTGAAGAACCCTATCATAATCTTGCTGATTCACGCTTTAGCTGGGCTGCTAAATTAGAATTTATCACTAAATTTACCCCCGAAGAGCAAATTAGCCTTGATATGATTAAACAATCTCACCTATTTGATGACTTTCTTCTTGTTAAACATAGTCGCCTTTCCGTAATGCCCTGCCCAGATAATTTTATCTCCTGGGTACAAAAACATATTCCTCGTATCACCTTTGATTAATTATGCTATATCCTCTTATCTATGAGTTGATGATAAAAGACTTCACTCCTCAATTACAGTCTCAATTATCACATTTAGGCAATGCCACAGTATCTTTACCCAATAAATCCAAAGATATACCTATCCTAGATATCATTCACCGTATTCAAGACATTAATCCAGATCTTACTATTATTCCCTATTACTCTTGTAAATATCACCAAAACAAAACTCCTAACCAAACTCTACAAAAATTCATTGATGTTCTGCAAGATTTATCCCATATTCATATACCTGAAATATTATTAGTCAGTGGAGTCCCCAAACCCAACTATAACAGCTTATCCATGTTAGAAAATATCACTCCTCTCTATAAAGCTGAATATCCTAATATTGCCGTTGCCTATAATCCATTTTTACAGGGAATAGATTTAGAAGATGAAAATACTCGTCTCAACGCTAAGATAAAAACCGGTATCATATCAAGTATTTATTTACAGATTGGAATTAATACCGATACCATACGAAAGGCTGTAGAATATATACGCTACTTGCAACCAAATCTTGCCATCTATATAAGTATTATGAACGCAAACCCAGCTCGACTTGCTCAATTTCGTTTTAGACCATGGAAAGGAGTATTTTTACCTCCCGAATATACCAACTCAGCAGATAATGCTCAAAAAATAAATCAATCCCTCTATCAACTTGCTAAAGAACTCAATATTGGAGTTATTCAAGGATTATAACTTAGATTTGATCTAAATATTCTCCATACCCTTCACTCTCCATATCTTCTTTTGGGATAAATCGTAAAGCCGCGGAATTCATACAATATCGCTTTCCACCCTTATCCTGAGGTCCATCGTCAAATACATGACCAAGATGAGAGTTAGCTCCTTTTGATCTCACCTCAATTCTCTTTTGAAATAAGGTATTATCTTCTTTAGTAATAATTACATCATCTTTTATTGGCTTAGTGTAAGATGGCCAACCAGTACCCGAATCATATTTATCTCGAGAAGAAAATAATGGCTCACCAGAAACTACATCTACATAAATTCCCTCACGATGATTATCATAATATTCATTGTCAAATGGTTTCTCAGTACCATCTTCTTGGGTAACGGTATATTGAATTGGGGTAAGTTTTGTTTTTAAATCTTCTTGTGACATATATATAGGTTAATATCTATAGTATATCAACTTATTCACAAAAGAACAGAGTTGAGTCACTTCCGAGAGTATAGTATACTAAAAGAGTAAACCCTACCCCTCCTTCCAATGTGTCATGTGCAAACACAAAAGGCTCAGAGAATGGATCAAGGAGGTTTATGGTTTTCGATGCCAACTATCTCTCGCTGTCCTCCCTTCGAAAGATCTTGTCGTACATCACATCCTCCCCGTTAAGTACGGAGGACTAACCGTACCAGAAAATCTCATTCCCCTCTCTCTTGAAAGTCATGTCAAAGTTCATGGAGAAGGTATAACCCATAATAGTCAGGGAAAAGAGATTCTCATTCGCCCCGTACTGCAGTTGGAAATCATTGAACGTCCACCAATTGTATTAGCCGCTTAGATGCATCATCCACAGAGAAGCTACACCCCTTCTCTTTTTTATTTATTCAGAATATCATATACTATATTTATGATAGAACTATTACAAGAACCAAGTTGGAGAGAAGCTCTTGCTGAAGAATTAGCTAAAGAGTATATTAAGACTCTTAATCAAAAAATAGGGCAAGAATATAGTACAAATATCATATATCCTCAGTATAGCGATATATTTCGTGCATTTGAATTATGTCCTCTTGATAAGGTTAAGGTAGTTATCTTGGGACAAGACCCTTATCATAACCCAGAGCAAGCAATGGGGATGAGCTTTGCAGTCCCGAACACAACCCCCATTCCACCCTCACTCAAGAATATATTCCAAGAGATTCATTCAGATATTGGGATCACGCCACTCAATCAGGGAGATCTAAGCCGCTGGGCTCATCAAGGAGTATTTCTTCTTAACAGTATACTTACCGTACAAGATGGGGAACCAGGTTCGCATCAAGGATACGGGTGGGAACAATTTACTGATACTATTATTCAAAAAATATCTTCACATCACCCTCATGTCATCTTTATGTTATGGGGGAATTATGCACAAAGTAAAGAATTATTGATAGATTCCTCATCTCATCTTATTCTTAAAACTTCACATCCATCTCCCCTATCCGCTTATAGAGGATTTATAGGATGTAAGCATTTTAGTCAAGCAAATAATTATTTAAAAAAGCATCATATAAGCCCCATTAGCTGGAAATAGATAATAATTGTTATAAATTGACAAATTTTATTTATTATAGTATTATACCTATGATGAAGCCGAGTTCATCATCTGAATACGTCAATTTCGCTACAGCCTGGCCACGGAACAGGTAGGTTGACTATTCAACCCCACACATTCTCGGAGAATATCTACTGGCACGGGATGACCAGTAGATTTTTTTATGATAATCCTAATATTTTCATTTCATTAATCATAATATCAACTCCTTCTTCCACGGTAATCATATCTGTAGGAATTTCTATTGCATCATCAGCTTTACGCAAAGGAGAATGTTCTCTTTCTATATCTTGTCTATCTCTATCTGCAATAGATTGTCGAATTTGTTTATAATCAACCTCAATACCATTTTTCTTTAATTGCTCATATCTTCTTTTGGCTCGTATATCCAATGAGGCAGTAAAATAAAACTTATACTCTGCATCAGGAAATACCACCGTACCAATATCTCGCCCCTCTACAACAATATTTTTATCTTGGGCATACTTTCTCTGAATTTCAAGAACTAACTCTCGTATAGCAGGAATTTTTGCTACTTGAGCAACATGATCTGAGACATCGGGCGATTGCACCATATTCTGATCTATATTCTGATAATCTAAGCTTTCTGCTAATGATAACAAAACATCCGAATCATGGAGATTCAGATGTTGTTGTAACGCATTATAGGTGATCCATCGGTATAAAGTACCAGAATTAAGATGAAGATATCCAAGTTTTTGAGCCAATAATTTTGCTGAACTACTCTTTCCTGTTCCTCCTGCACCATCAATTGTAATCACCATATCACATTTGTATTAATTTATACATCCTCCATAGTGTATCACAAAAAACATAGCCATTCAATCTATTATCCACATACCTATACCGGAACTTCAAATACAATAAATTCCGTTTCTTCCTGAGCTAAACACATAATACCACTCTGAATATCCTCTATTCCTATAGCATCTCTTGTATGTAATTCCTGATTATTTACCTTCATCACACCCGATATCACAAAAATATACACTCCATTACCCTGTTGTTTAAGACTATATTCTAGAGAATGCCCCTTTTCCAATATACATCTCTGAAACCATGCTTGTTGATAAATTCCAATACCCTGTTCTCCTGAATTCATCGGAGATATAATTTGATGAAAGATATTTTTCTGAGAGAACACATCAAATGATCTTTGTTCATAGCGAGGACTAACCCCCATTACATTGGGAATCACCCATACCTGTAATAAGCTCACCTCTTGATCTCTATGAGCATTATATTCACTGTGAAATACTCCACTCCCTGCACTCATTACCTGTATATCTCCTGGCTTTGATACTGCAGTATTTCCTAAATTATCCTTATGCTCCAATCCCCCAGATAAAGGAATCGTAATAATTT
This sequence comes from Minisyncoccota bacterium, assembly GCA_023264145.1. Lineage (GTDB taxonomy): Bacteria > Patescibacteriota > Minisyncoccia > SW-4-49-11 > SW-4-49-11 > CALRBF01. The sequence continues at coordinate 5,422 of JALQTA010000036.1, forward strand.
CCATATTTTGATGAGGATGAGCATCAAATCCCATACCCCCCGCAATACTATCATCATTCAGCACCCGTAAAGCCCCAAAACCCATTCTTTCTGGATTATAATAATCAGCAAAACTAAAACTATAATTCGTCTTTAACCAATTATGATCAGCTTTACCTCGAGATTGAGATGAATGAATCGTATATTTCATATATTTATTATAGCATAAAAGAAAAAGAGACACTCAACGTATCTCTTTATGGGCAATATGTTAAAAGCTTGCCGAGATGAACTCAGCTGAGGTAGTGATGGTCAAAAAGGCTTGATGGAAAGTCAGACTTCCCGGAGTGATAGCGTGAAAACAATCCCACAAACGACGGAATAGTGGAAAGTAATCTTGAATTCGCCCCACAACATAGCCATATCCTGCAAAACGAGCCATCAATGCGATAAAAACCACCTCTTGAGCCTGAGTCCAATTGATCTGTCTCTCAGCATAAGCTCGGGCTGCTGGTACAACTTGAGCTTTCTCAGTAACAATCATCACTGTCATCGCCATA
>JALQTA010000037.1 GCA_023264145.1 Minisyncoccota bacterium
CTTTTATGTTTTGGCTCTGGCTGGTGAACGATGTCTAAATTTTCGGAGAGTATAATATAGATGTGTCTGCTATAATCTAGCCACTAGGCTCCAAGTTTCAAAAGGGGAGGCACAAGTTGCCTTCCCTCATTATTTTATATATACTAAATATAGTTTAAATAGCATTATTATGCCCACTATTAAACATGGGATATATCAAGGGATTAAGACAACAGTAATAGAAGACAAGCAACAAATTATGTCGTCTGCCTCTCTTTGGTTTGCTCGAGGATATGCACTTGATGATACTGATGCTCAAGGATTATCTCATTTTTTCGAACATCTTTGGGCTGGAGGAGATGATGAATATACGAAAGCCAAAACTTTAGAAGAGTATGGTGTTAATGTCAATGCTTATACAACAGCATATTTAACCTATTATTATCATATACAAGAGCCAATTCATCTTATGACATCACTTCAATTATTATTAGCTCATTTTGATCAAGAATCAGTATCTCAGGAGACTTTTGAAAAAGAAAAGAACATTATTGCTCAAGAGAAAAAAGATTCAGTTCAGGAGATAAGTCGTGTTTTTGCTAAAAATCTATATAAGGGTTCAGCTCTTGCTCAAGATGTATATGGTGATTTAGATAATATCTCATATGAACAGTATATCCAGTATGCACAATTGCATTATACCAAAGATAAGGCTCATCTAGTTATTATCACACCTAATGCTACGGAGTTTGTATTAGATTCTGCAAATAATGAAATATATACATTAGCAACTGATTCATTATTATCTCAGATTAATCCTAGTAATACTCTTATCCCTACATCAGATGATAATATAGAAATTATGTTAGGGTATGGTATATCTGGTGTTTTTAAAGAGAGAGATGGATATCATGTGTCTTTATTACGTACCGTATTAGGAAACTTCTGGACATCTATATTAATTCAAGAGCTACGAGTAAAGAAAGGATTGGTATATTGGGTTGATGTAAGTAATAATTATTATAGCAATACTCAAAGTATAGGAATACATTATAAAATTGAGAAAAAAGATTTAATTGAATCTCTTGGTGTAATAAAAACAGTACTAGATAATATATCTTCATATATACAAGAAGAGGATATTAATCGATATAAAACTATTCTTACTAGTAGCTCTAAAATATATTATAGTGATATATATGCCCTCACAGATTTTTATGGATCCTTATTAGCTTATTCAGAAGGAATTACATACACACCAGAGGCTTTCTATGAGCAAGTAAGAACAATATCTTATGAAGAAGTTATAGCTCTAGCAAAACAATTCCTATCATCTCATATTAAATCTCTTGTGATCAAGGGTAATTTATCTGAGGAGGAATGGGAAGAGGCTCAGAAGTATATATAACTCAATTAATCACAATGATTAACCTAATAATAGAAGAATTTAGTGATTTTGGGAAAGGAAACTTTGTTAGAGATGTGCTCGGTCAACAGGAAAATCTCATAATACAACAATCAGATTTATCAGCTTTAGCTTTACAATATGCTGAAGATAAGAATATTGAGGAGTTAAGTGGGTATATAAAACCATTACAGGAATATAAGCAAACTCAAAATTTACTCATTATAGTATTATATACCAATTATACTCAATTATCTCCAGAGATACAGAGTCAATACACTCAGGAATTCTTTGACAAGTACTATGAATTTTATCGAGTATATTTACCAGTACATTTTGGGCTTGTAGCAAATTTTATTAACGTTCATGATGAGAATGGAACTCATATTACCTCACAATATATTCAAGATCAGATTAATGCTATTATTGAGCATGATAGAGTATGCCAAGCAAATGTAGTGTGTTATCGAATACAAAATAATGAGCCAGAATTTTTGGTATTAAAGCGTAATCCAGAAAAAGGTTCTTTTTGGCAAAGTATTACAGGGGGAGTGCATATACAGGGGCTACTATTTGGAAATGCTCTTAGAGAATTAGAAGAAGAATTGTTTATTACAGGTAAAGAGAATAATCTAACGGGTACAGACTATGTGTTCTGGTATATAGGAAAAGAAGGATATGAATTATCTGAATATGTATTCGGATATAAGTTAGAAGATACAGATGAGATTACTCTTAGTGATGAGCATACAGAATATGCTTTTCTCCCCCTCGATGAAGCAATTGAAAGAGTAAAATATGATGGGAATAAAGAGGGGATTAGGAGAGTTTATGAGGTAATTTCATAACCAAAAAACAACTCAAATAAGATGTTTTTTAGACTTTGCTCCGCCTGTTGGACAATGTTCGAACCTTTGAGTGGGGGATATAGCGTTTACCCCACACCTCTCTCACTATAGTTTTGGAGTCATAAACAAGCGGGAATGATATCAATACATCTGGGTGCAATATATGGACAAAGTGGTAGAAATGTGATAATCTTGTTAAGACCTTTAAGTCTAGGGAAAACCTCTAGACAGTAATTATGTCCAACGACTACGACATTGCTTTCGCCGCCTACGTCGAAGCCGACGCTCTCTCTGCCGCAGCCATCGAGGCCTACTCTCTTGCCCCGTCCGCCGCTGCCCACGCCAAAGCTATTGCCGCCGAAGCTAATGCCAGACACGCTCAAGCTGTCTGCCGCGCCGCCTACGCCGCTCTCAAGAGCAATAACTAAGGGTGAACTGGCACCCATTCCATCACTACCCCCAGCCCCATCGCCGGGGGTCTTTTTTTACCCAACTCTAATCCTACTCTCTACAAAAGACAAGAAATATAAAAGAGGAGACAAAAATCTCCCCTTTTATATTTTGGCTCCGCCTGTTGGACAATATTCGAACCTTTGAGTGGTAGGGAAGTTGTATTTATTTTAGTATACGGATAGAGTTAGACCAATCTTCATTCCCAAGACCTGAATCAGCAATACTTTCTTGACCAATGATTACAAATATATATTTAGATTATAGATATAATCCTTTTATAGGACTTCTATTTCCTCAACTTTTTTTGAAGTCATGCGATATAATTCTGCGGGTCGAAAGGCTCCATTGGCTCTTTTTTTACCAGTAGACTTTACAATATCGAGCTTAAGTATTTTTTTACGAAAATTACGTCTATCGAGATTATTTCCTAATATGCTTTCAAAAGCTTTCTCTAATTCAGTAAGTGTAAATTCACGAGGAAGTAGTTGTCCTATTAGGGTAGTATAATGGACACGAGAAGCCAATCTCTTTAATGCTGTTGCGAGAATTTCATCATGATCATATGCCAAATGTTTAGCGGTATGTACCGGTGACCAATAAGTTAACCCTTTGCCGTCTTTTTCTTTAGTAGTTAACTTATCTTCTGAAATTAATCCAATATAGCCAACCGCAACAACTCGTCCACGTGGATCACGACTAATATTACTAAATGTAAATAGTTGTTCTAAATATACTTTTTTTGAATTAATATATCCTTTTTCATCAATAATACGGCGCGCTGCTTCTTCTGCAATTTCATCAGGACGAATAAGTCCACCAGGTAATCCAGGCTGATGTACAAAATGTGGGGGACGATTGACTGTCATAAGTCTGACATATAAAGTCCCATCAAATATAGTAAAAAGCACAATATCAGTAGCAAGTATTGCAAAGCGTAATGGAGTAGGGCTTTCTGGAGAATTAATAGAAGATTTTTTCATATAAACTCACTTTATCATGCGATATTCTAGATGTCAATAATACAATAACTTGACAATACTTATTGTATATATTACACTAAGTATATTATTAATTTAATTATATCATTATGACTACTGATATTCGTCCTATAAAAGCTCTTATTGGAACTAGAGATGAACATATTGAATCTGTGAAGGTAGCCGTGGTTATGGCTATAGTTGTGTTCATATATGAAGCTATATCATCATTTATTATACCAGATTTCCAACTAAATTGGTTTGAAATTATTGGTACTTGGACTGGACTTATATGTGTTTGGCTAGCAAGAACTCAAAATATCCTTACATGGCCGTGGGGAATCATAAGTGTTGGCCTGCTTGGGTATTTTTTTGCCACAATAGGCCTTCCAGGACAACAATGGCTAAATTGGGGATATTTCCTTATTATTCAGTTTTGGGCTTGGCCTCAATGGGCTTTTGGAGGTAAGCAAGCAAATGTACTCCCTGTTACTCTTCTTACCAATAAAGCAAGATTAATTCTTCTAGCAATAGCTTTACTAGCTACAGGTGTCATTTATTTTTTGATAGATATTATTGTCCCCGGATCAACTTTCCCATTATTGGATGCAACTGTTGTCGCAAGTAGTATAGTGGCTCAGTATTTACTCGGTCTCAAAAAAGTAGAAAGCTGGGTATTATGGCTAGGACCAGTTAATCTCCTTTCTATTATATTATTCTTTATAGCAGGAGCATATACCGTAATGGCTCTCTATATCGCTTATTTCATCCATGCTATATGGGCCTTAAGAACTTGGTATCAAGAAGCGCGTTAATTATATGAATATGTTTTATAATGGACTTGTAATCGGTAAATTTTACCCACCACATAAAGGGCATAAATTCCTTATTGATACGGCGCAAAAAATGAGTGAAAATCTAACTATTATTATTTGTGCTAAAGATAATGAAACTATTCCAGGAACTTTACGAGCACAATGGCTATCACAAATACATCCTAAAGCTAAAATTATATTGATCAATGATAATAAATTGGCTGATGATGATTCAGAAGGTTGGGCAAAATATACTGTAGATATACTAGGATTTGTACCAGATGCTGTTTTTACATCAGAAGATTATGGTGATCCATATGCTCATTTTATGGGAAGTATACATGTACTTGTAGATAAAGAGCGTACCACTATTCCAATATCAGGGACATTGGTACGTAATAATCCTACAAAATATGTCAAATTTCTTGAACCAAATGTGAGAGCATATTTCACAAGAAGAATTGTAGTATTAGGGGCTGAATCAACAGGTACGACAACTTTAGCTAAAGCATTAGCACAGCATTATAATACGGTATGGGTGCCTGAATATGGGAGATATTTTAGTGAAGGAAAGCGTTTTGTAGGATATGGGGAAGGGGATTGGACTACTGCAGAATTTGTAGCCATTGCTCAAGCTCAAGCAAAATTTGAAGATTCTCTTGCTGAATCGAGCAAAGGTATAGTCATTTCTGATACAGATGCCTTTGCAACAGCTATTTGGCATGAAAGATATTTAGGTTTTCGTGCTCCAGAAGTAGAAGCCATCTCTGTTAATAGAAGAGTAGATCTCTATATAATAACAGGAGATGAAATTCCTTTTGAAGATGATGGACTACGCGATGGTGAAAATATTCGACATGAATTACAGCAACTTTTTATTCAGCGGGTTATAGAAAGTAAAAAGCCATATATTATAGTACAAGGTAGTGTAAAAGAACGCTTAAAAGCTTCAGTAGAGGCTATATCTAAACTTTAGGAAATATAAAAGAGGAGACAAAAATCTCCCCTTTTATATTGTGGCTCCGCGAGTTAGACAATGTTCGAACCTTTGAGTGGGGGATATAGGAGTTCCCCCACACCCCATCTCACTATAGTTTTATCCTGAGGAGAGTAGCTGTATTTAGTTAAAAGATATTGACAAAATATAAGAAATGTGATAAAGTAGTGAGGTGAATCGGACTTTCCAATGACTAGCAGTCTCGTTTTGGCCAACTTTGGCTTTGAATCGTTCGGCGTCATGCTGCCAGCAGATCTGGCGGCCGAGGCAGTTACGGCCTTCCAGAGCCAGACGATCCAATGGGTCCAGCTCCCCGGCAGGGAACCAGTTTGCGTGAACTTTTCCTCCGAGGCAGGGTTCTGGGAGACCCATGTTCGCGACTGGCCCCAGCCCTCCGACCTCGACTGGCAGCCTTTGATCACCACTCCTTCGCCTTACGTGGATGATGAGGATGGGTTCTGTCCATC
>JALQTA010000038.1 GCA_023264145.1 Minisyncoccota bacterium
CATAGGATCTCATATACCCAGTATATTCAGCCTCTCCGTATTAGAAGAAGCGGGACTTAGTCTGCCTGCAGAATTATATCCTGAACCTCACACAAAAAAAACCGAACTCATTGCTATGCAAACTGAGTTTTATAAAGGCAATAAAGATCTTTTATCAATACCTGTCCAAAATGCGATGAAGAAATCATTAAACAAAAGTCAATCCGCGATCATTTATGTCAATCGACGAGGAGAATCCTTATATGTATCTTGTAAAGACTGTGGATATCATCTTCGTGATCCTGCCAATGGAACATTACTCAGTGTACATCGTACGGATAGTCTGCATAAAAAAATACCCAATTATCATGATAGTCATATTTTGATGTCTCATACGTCTAAACGTTGGTTCAAAATGATTCATAAATGTCCCCAATGTAAATCGACTAATCTTCATCAAGGAGGAATTGGAATTGAAAAAATCTATGAATTAAGTAAATCTCTATTTCCTCATATTCCTCATTTTATGCTATCCAGTGATAGTACTACCACTATCGATGAACAACAAGAAATCATTCATTCATTCACCAATAGCTCTCCTGCCATACTCCTCACTACCCGAATGATACATAAATTTCTGGATACTATTCCCCCAACCCTGACTATTATTCCTTCAGCGGAATCTTTGGTAAATTTCCCCGACTATACCATTCGAGAAAAATCTATTCAAGTCTTATCCGAACTGATAGAACATAGTCATAAAACCATCATACAAAGCTTCACTCCATGGAATCATGATGAAGAAGAACCTTCTCATATATATACGATTATTACTCATCCTATCGCAGATTTATGGACACAAGAATATGCTCAGCGTAAACACTATAAATATCCCCCTCATTATGAGATTATCGCGATTCATTCTCAACATAGTGTTCGAGCAAAGGCTATAGCACAAGCTCTGCGTATGCAAGAAATTCTCACCAAAAACTCAATATCCGCCCTAGGACCTATAGAAAAATATATTGCCCGAGGAAAAGGAGCCTATCGCTTTACTATTACCATTCAAACCACTCCTCATAAAGCTGCCACTATCAAAAGAAAACTCGTACCCATACTTGAAAATGGGCAAGATATAGAAATTAATCCTCAGAGTCTTTTTTAAATATAAACCTTGCTTTTTTGAATAAAAATAAGATTTACTAAATTTATGTATTTAAACATATACATAATATATTATTAAAGATATAATCAAATTATATAAGAATATAGTTTATTATGAATAATATATCTAAAGAATTCATTACAGACAGACTCAATCTAATGTCCGAAGAGCTTCAACCCATAAAAGACCATTATAATCAATTTATTAAAAAAATAAATTATTACACTTCTTTATTTATAGGCTCTTTATCAATTATCATAATAACTCCACTCATTAATCAAGAGCTTGTTTTTTCTAACTATGTTAAACTAGTATTTCTTTTTTACCTAATATCTGTCTTATGTATGATATTAATTGGAATTCGCTCTTGGCAAAGAGTTGATAGCATTATGTTAAAATCTAGATTAGACCTTTTAGAAGGTAATAAGATGCTTATATCTCTCGAAACACGCTTTAAATTTTATGATAAATCTAAAGGGTTAGAAGATAAGGCTTCCAAGATAAAAGCTCAACTCTTAAAGTTTGAAGAGACAACAGAAGTTCAGTCTACACTTGAGCAAATAAATGTACAATTAAAAGAATTATCTTCAAATCGCAAGAAGGAAGAAAAGGAAATATCGAAAATAGAAGATCAGATCCTTAATCATTTTACTTCCAATAAGCCTACTCCATTAGAGGAATATTATCCAGCTTTATTTAATTGGAATATATTTATTTCAGTATTTTTATTAGCGACAGGAATAGTTTTTATTATTTTAAAGATATAATACGCTATATAAACCTTGCTTTTTTGCCTCATTTATGCTATAATATAGTAACAAATTATTATATCTATGATTCTTGATATTGAAACAGGATTACAAAATCCCACTCTCCGTACTCCATCTCAACCTATTACTTCTATCACCAAAGAAATTCATAAATTAGCTCGAGATATGAAGTCTAGTATTCGTCCTCATCATGGGATGGGTCTTGCTGCACCTCAGGTTGGGCATAATATTCGTATGATTTTGATTAATGTTCCGAGTGAAGCTTTTGAAGAGACGGGATTTGATGGATGTGCTCTTGATCAACATTATGTAATTATTAATCCGGTATTGACTTCTCTGAGTGAGGATACTGCTATGATGGAGGAAGGATGTTTATCTCTCCCTGATTACTTTGCTGATGTGATTCGTCCTACGAGTATTGAATTTACGGGGCTTAATCTTAAGGGAGAGAAAATTGGAGGAAAAGCCAGTGGAATTTTTGCACGTATTATTCAGCATGAAATTGATCATTTAGATGGAGTATTATTTGCTGATAAGGCTCTCCCTCTCCAACAAAAACAACCTGGTAAACTTTATGTATAGACCAAAAATCATATTGTGGGGTACTCCACAAATGACTGTTGATATCGCTGAGTCTCTTCTTGATTGGGCTAATATTGTAGCCATTATTACTACTCCTGATACATTACAAGGGAGGAAAAAAGTATTAACGCCTAGTCCTCTCAAAGTATTTGGGGAAAGTCATTCTATTCCTGTATATAGTCCTCAATCTCTCAAAACTACTGAGACTGAAGAATTATTACGTGGATTATCTGCTGATATTTGGCTTGTGATTGCCTATGGAAAAATTATTCCTCAGGCTATTTTAGATATCATGCCTCATCGAGTAGTCAATATTCATCCTTCTTGTCTGCCACAATACAGAGGCCCAGCCCCTATTCATGCAAGTCTTAAAAATGGAGATACCAACACCGCAGTCACTTTAATGGAAATTGACACTATGATGGATCATGGTCCTATTATTGCTCAGCAGACTATTCCTATACTTCCTACCGATACCTATATTGAGCTAGAGAAAAAAGTGATTGAAGTGTCTGCTACCCTATTGAGAGAATATCTGATTCCTGTTATCCAGGGTGATATTATTCCCCAAGCGCAAGATGATACAAAGGCTACTTATGTCAAAATGATTACCAAATATGATGGACTTATTGATTGGAATCATCATACTGGTAGTGATATAGTCAATCTTTTTCGAGCTTATTGTATATGGCCCAAAGTGTATACCCATCTTCATAATGGGAAAAAAGTTATTTTTGATAAGATCTTAACCCCTATTGACAATTCTCTATCATTAAAACCAGGATATTGGAAATTTGATGCTTCTCATAAATGTCTTATAGTAGGAACACTCTCAGGGAATATTCTTGTTACCCATCTTACGGTAGAGGGAAAACCTTCCATTGATGCTCAAAGTTTTACCAATGGATATACTGATTCATATTTTATAACTATTTAATCAATATTGACAAAATTGGCTTTTAATGCTATGATTCAGGCTGATAAAAACATGCCTCTATGGTCATAGCATTTGTTGGTACAAAAGGAATTCCCTATCAAAATACTCGTGATAGAAATGAGTACAATTTGGAATGTATTGCTATTGAATTAGTAAAAAAAGGACATGATATTTATGTGTTTGGAGATCCCAACTATACTCAAAGCACTGATTATAAAGGTATCTCTATTATTCCCACAAAACAAACAGTCCGGGATATTGTCAAACAATTAAAAAAGATTAAAGACCTTGATATTGTCCATATTCGCTCCCTCAAATTTGCATGGGTGGCGTTTTGGGTTTCTATTTATATGCCTCATATTCGTATTATTTTTGACTATCATGACTATAGTTTTACCAATACTCCTACTAATAGAAGAGCATATCGTATATTGTCTTATATTTCAGCACAATTTTCCGATGGATTAATTATCCACAATCCTTATCTTCGGCATGTGTTTCGAAACTCCTATCAATCTAAGCTGTATATGATACCAACTGGGGTAGAAGAGATATCAGAGATACAATCATCTCATACTTTTAAAAATATGTATCCTCAACGATATATTGTGCTTAATAGTTCTCTGTATCGAGATTCCAAAGGATTAGAATTATGGATAAAAGCCTATCGTCGTCATACTCTCAACTATCCTATCATTGTATTAGGAAAAGTCATGCCTCAAATTCGGAAGCAGTATCAATCCTCAACAATACTATTCGTTGGTGAATTAAGTGGAAATACCGAAAAGGAGCTTATTGCAAATGCTGCTTTATTTGTAGAATTATCCCGCGATCAAGAAGATAAATATCCCTTATCTCTCGCCTTAACCGAAGGAGTCCCTGTACTTGCCTGCCGTGGAATATGGAATAAAAAGCTTATTGGAAATCACGGTATCTTTTTTTCTTCCCTAAACTACAGTTCTATTATCACTGCTCTCAATACTGTAGAGGATATGTCTTTATTATTATCACGTAGGGCAGCCCAATATACTCCTATTATTCGGGATACTCTTTCATTAGAGAGACAAGTGGATATGTATATTCTCACCTATTTACGTACATTCCAACTCAGAGAAAAGTTATCTCAACAACAAAATCCTACGTATTCTATTCCTGTTATTGGATAGACTCTTGAGAATTATTTTCATCAGTATCTGAAGGAGAAATGGTATCCTCAGATTGAGGAGTTTCTGTTATTGGATCTAATTGCATTTCTTGAGTTAATCGTTCGGTAATCTCTGCTTTATGTTGTACTAATTCTGCCTTCAAATTATCAACTTGAGTAGCAAAGATTTCACTTAAAGTTGGGACATTTTCTTGGATAAATTGAGTCACTAATTCAGGATTATTTTCATTTAAAAGAGTATCCAAATGTTTAGCCTGATCTTCACTCAAGGTATCATAGGCGGCACTCAATACACGAACTTCTAAAATTTCTGTTAATTCATCTACTAATTGAGCTCTATTCTCAAGAGGTAAATCTTCTAGTCCTAATAAGGTTATGATATTATCTTGTGGATTGTCCATATTATTGTAATTAATTGATTATCTTGTAAGTACTTGTCTCACGACTTCTTTAATTCCTGTCATCTTACTTGGCTGTAAGAATGTAGATAAAGGTTGCATAGTAATGGTGGTATTAGGAAGTTTGACCGGTCTCCAGAATCCAGAGGTTGGTATTCTATTATCAGAACTAAAATCAGCCCAATTAAACATTTTACTGAAATCTTCTGCTGACTTTATCCCTTTATAGGATAAGTATTCTCGAAATAGTTGAACATTTTGATCGTTTGGATTAGGGTTATTCACAATAGCATCATATAACCAATCTTTTCCTTCTGGTGTTTGTAAATAGTTGGTCAAAACCTCTTGTCCTAAGGTGGAATCATAAGGTAATCCTCCTGCATACATATCAATATATTGGTTTACTTGGGTTAATGGTCCAGTGCCTTTCATGAGTGTGATAGAGTCTGGTGCATTCTCGAATTTAGATAACATGATATCATTGAAATTGAATCCTTCAAGATTATTAAGATCAACACTCTGAGATAGATTATAAAGCTCTGTAGGTGATAAACGATTGAAATCTTCTATACTATAGACTCCAAATTGCTCCAATAAGGTTTTTCCTGATTCATCTGAAAGAGCAAGATTATAAAGAGCATCTCTTCCCTGTTCGGTTTCTAAGTAAGAGTACATAATATTAGTAAATTCAGTTTCTGTAAGATTAACTTTATCGATTCCTAATGTTTCAGCAACCTGACTCATAAAGACATTCTTATCCACTTGAGATACCGATTCAGCTCCAGGTCCAGGAGGTGTTACTCCAGAGCTAGGGCTTTCTGTGGGATTAAATTCTGTAGGAATTGCTATTTCATCTAGTGGTGGGAGATTTGTAATA
>JALQTA010000039.1 GCA_023264145.1 Minisyncoccota bacterium
TAAGAGAAATCGTCTTCGCAGACAATTACGGGAACTCATTCGTAAGTCTATCATTACAAAGACGAATACCTATGATATACTTATACTAATGCGTCATCGTATCAAGGAGGAAGATTATCCTCAGATACATAAGCAATTATTCAACTCTATTATTACTTTAACCTAAATCTGTATGGGATGGCTCTTCAATGAATTACTGTATCGACCATTATTTAACTCAATGGTATTCTTTTATAATACTATTCCTGGAGCAGATGTTGGGATCGCAATTATTATTACTACCTTAATTGTTCGAGTCTTAATGATTCCCTTATATCGAGCAAGTATTCGCAGTCAGCGAGAAATCACTATTATCCAGCCTATACTGAAAGAATTACAAGTAAAGTATAAGGATGATAGACAAAAGATGTCTGAGGAATTAATGAAAGCCTATAAAGAGCATAATGTAAATCCTTTTGCGGGAATTCTTTTACTTATCGTACAAATTCCTATTTTAATCGCTATTTATAATGTATCCCTCAACTTATTCAAACCTGAGACATATCCTGCTTTATACTCATTTGTAACCTTACCAGAAAAATTTAATACCTTATCATTTGGCTTCCTTGATGTTTCGAGTCCACAAAATATAATTCTTGCTCTTCTCGTAGGATTATCTCAATATTATCAGATTAAGCTTATCATTAAGCGAACTCAACCCAAGAAAGATACTAAAAAAGAGAAGAAAAAGAAAAAATCAGATACACCTGAAGTCCCAGATTTTGCAACAACACTTAATAAGCAAATGCTTTTCTTAATGCCAATTTTAGTAACGATCTTTGCCTTTACTCTTCCTGCTTCTATGAGTCTTTATTGGATTACCACAACCGTATTCACTATTGTACAAGAATTCTTCCTCATCAAAACCATAGACAAAAAAGAGGGAGTCAAATAATACTCACCTATGACACTGAATAAAAAACTCGCACTCAATAGTGCTATCCAGATTATCGGAAAGTTTTTTATGGTGGCTGTTGGATTTGTATCCATACGACTTTTGACTACCTATCTTGGAGTTGAAGGATTTGGAGCTTATACCATTATTACCAGTTATCTTATTATTGCAAGTGTATTAGCTGAATTTGGGTTTAATACCCTCCTTGCAACCGAGATTGCCGGCAAAGATGAAAAGCAAGTCTCACATATCGTGAATAATCTCTTTACCTTTCGACTAGTAATGGCAGTATCCGTCATAGGAATTCTGGCTTCCACTACCGTATGGCTTATTCCAGTATATAGTACCGAGATTAAGTGGATGGTAGCATTAGGATCTATCGGAACTATTGGTTCATCCTTATCTCAGGTATTGATTGGAGTATTTCAGACCAAATTACGTACTGATAAAATCACCATAGCGGACTTTTTGGCGCGTATAACTCTTATGGTGGGAGTATTAATACTTGCCTTATGGGGAACTGTTAATTTGTTCTGGGTAATGGTCTGGTATAGTATTGCCGGGGTGATGCAAGCGGCATTTATGATTTATTCTACCTATAAATACTATCCGATTAGACTGAGCATCGATGGGAAATATTGGAAACAAATATTCAAAAAAGCTCTGCCTTTATTCATTATTGTCGCTTTTAATCTTATCTATTATCGTATAGATACCATTATGCTTTCTATTATGAAAGATCAGACAGCAGTAGGATTATATGGAGCCTCATATAAAATTTTAGAAATACTGATTAGTGTACCGGGAATGTTTATGGGATTATTACTTCCTCTATTTGCGAAATATTATATACAAGACCGAGAACGATTTCAGCAAATATTCCAACAAGCCTTTAATATTCTCGTGAGTATCGCTATCCCTCTAGCCGTAGGAGGAATACTTTTATCGGATAATATTCTTGGGCTTATAGCGGGACAAGAATTTCTCCCTGCCACTAATGCTCTCCAAGTATTATTTATTGGGATTGGTTTTATTTTCCTCGGGAATCTGATGGGACATATTCTCATCAGTGCTGAACTTCAAAGCAAAAGTATGTATATAGCCATTATCGGAGCATTCTTTAATGTAACTCTTAACCTCTTTTTAATCCCTCGATACTCTTATCTCGGGGCTGCAACTGCTACTGCTATTACCGAGGGACTAGTGTTATTGAGCTATATGTACCTTGTACGCAGACATATTCAATGGTTCCCTCGTATACAGTTTATTCATCTTTATGCCATTATCGCCACCATAATTATGGGAGTGGTATTATATCTGATTCGAGATGGTAATATCTTTATTCAATCCCTGATAGCAGCCGGAGTATTCGGAGTATCCTTCCTACCTCTGGGGATATCTAGACTAAAAAAATACTATGCCATTAATATTCAAGAATAAGAAAATATCTTTTATTATTGTATCTTATCGGAGTAAACAATTTCTCACCGATTGTATAGAGTCTATTATGGGACAGACCACGGGAGATTATGAAATTATTATTGTGGAAAACAATTCAGGAGAGAAATTAGACCGTATTCAAAAGTTATCCCCAGAAAAAATCCAGATAATATATTCTAAAAAAAATGGAGGATTTGGTTCTGGAGTAAATCTAGGAGCGAGAAAAGCTACAGGTAACTGGTTATGTATTATTAACCCTGATACCCGTATACAAGGAGATATCCACACTTTATCCACAATGCCAGAAAATGTGGGGATAATAGGACTTGCTCTGGTTAATCAAGACAATCAGATACAAGCTTATCAATATGGAGATTTCCCCACACCACAGAGTATATTACAAAACACTGCCAAAAAATCCTGGAAAAATCCTTCAGAGGAAAGCATTCTCACCAATTGGGTAAGTGGAGGTTCCCTTTGTATACAAAGACGCTTATTCGAGGAATTAGGAGGTTTTGATGATAGATATTTTATGTATTATGAAGATATAGATTTATGTCGCCGAGCAAAACAAATCGGACAAGATATAGAATGGACACAACAAATCACCATCTGGCACTATGAAGGAGGATCAGAGAGTAATATATATAAACTCAAAAAACGCTATTATACCTCACAGAGAACATATATCTCTAAATGGTATGGCAGAATATGGAATCTTCTTCTCTATCCTCTACATTTGGGGTTATTGATGAGAGTGAAAAATTAGTACTATATTGATACAGATAAAGAAATATGGTACATTTTTAAAGTTCTTTATATTCAGGGAATCCTCTGAACATGTATGCG
This sequence comes from Minisyncoccota bacterium, assembly GCA_023264145.1. Lineage (GTDB taxonomy): Bacteria > Patescibacteriota > Minisyncoccia > SW-4-49-11 > SW-4-49-11 > CALRBF01. Next base: position 3,224 of record JALQTA010000039.1, read on the forward strand.
TACCCGTCGCCAAATTATCCTCGCGGGATTGCTCGTTGTTGTACTTATTTCCTTTTTCATCACTCTCCTTTTATGGATTACTTGGAGTATTAACGGAGAATTTACGTGGGTTGGGTTTATGACCACAACTAAAGGCTATCTTCGTTTTTTAATGAGAATTCTTGTCCCTGGACTGATTCTTGTTTTGGTTATCAGTTGGATTGGTCGATCTCTAACATTACCAAGGTGACCTATCTTTAAACTTTCGATCTAAAACCTCCTACAACTCAAGTTAGGAGGTTTTTTACTATATACAATAAAAAAGGGATACAGATATGTATCCCACAAAATGAGGAGAAGTATTCAAAGAGGTATCAAACAACTCTCCAATACTTCTGTATCTCGGAATGGATAAGGAATCTTGTCAGGAATACTGAGACCAGTATATTCCCCTTCAGGATCTAATTCTCTTGAACTTGATATCACTAAAACAGAGGTTGTACCGACAACAGGGGCATCAATAAGTGCTCGATGAGTGAATTCCATTACAAAAAGAAGCACCTTTACTCCCCTAGTATATCGTATTGTGATTGATGAGGGAAGATATATTTCTTTATAACCTATGATAACCTATGAAAAAATAACAATACTATTGACAAATAGAGAATTGTGTGCTATCATTCTCTTATATGAAAAAAACCTCAACAAACAAACTCCTTTCAATTAGCGAAGTATCTCAAATTTTTAGTATTCATCAAGACACATTACGGAATTGGGAAAAAAGAGGGCTTATTACCCCTCTTCGTGTAGGACCTCGTCAAGATAGGAAGTATAAGCCAGAAGATATCGAACGCATTGCAAATGATAAAAGCATCGTTAAAGATCTCGGTATTCCGCTCACAGATGATGAGGGGAAAATGAATCTCACTCAATTAAAGCAATTCCTTTGGAGAAGTGCAGATATTTTGCGGGGGAAAATAGACAGTTCAGATTATAAGAAATATATTTTTGGATTGTTATTCTATAAACGTATTAGTGATATGTGGGATGAGGAATATAATAAATTCCTCGAAGAATATCATGATGAAGAGCTTGCAAAAGCTGATCATAATCATCGATTTCAAGTTCCTAAGGATTGTCGATGGGAAATAGTTCAAAATCAAGCAGAAGGAATTGGTCAAAAACTTAATGAGATTTTTGATAAACTTACTAATGCTAATACCCCCAAACTCGATAAGATATTTGATGATTTAGATTTTGCAAATAAAGATAAATTCCCCAATGAAACACTTCAAAAACTGATTAATCATTTCTCGCAACATAATTTTGGAGATACCTATATTAGCTCTGATTTACTCGGAGATGCGTATGAATATCTGATTGAACAATTTGCAGCTGATGCAGGTAAAAAAGGAGGAGAATTCTATACTCCTCGAGAGGTAGAACGAGTAATAATGAATATTCTCAAGCCTCATGCAAAAGATCATATTTATGATATGGCAGTAGGTTCGGGAGGATTTCTTTTAGAAGCATATCATTATCTCAAGAATAAAGAAGGAGAGAAAAAAGCCCGATCCCTCTATTTATACGGGCAAGAAATCAATATTAGCACCTATGCAATTGCAAAGATAAATATGTTTCTTCATGGATTAGATAGTGCCGATATACAGCGTGGTGACACATTGGCAGACCCCAAATTCCTCAATATAGACGGCTCACTCAAGACATTTGATATATGTTGTGTTAATTTTCCTTATTCTATTAAAGAATATCCCTATGAAGCCTTTAAGACAGATAAATATGGAAGAATAGATGGATATGATACTCCACCAAAGAAAAATGCAGATTATGCTTTTATGCTGCATCTTGTAAAATCTATGAATGAAAATGGAAAAGCAGGAGTTGTAGTACCTCATGGAGTATTGTTCCGAGGTGGATCAGAAGCAAGAATTCGGGAACAGATGATTAAAAATGACTTAATTGAGGCTATTATTGCCCTTCCTGCAAAACTTTTTTATGGAACAGGTATTCCAGCAGCTGTGATGATATTTAATAAAAATAAACCAGAAAATCGCAAAGATAAAATCTTAATAATAGATGCTGAGCAGGACTATGAAGAAGGGAAAAATCAAAATCGTCTCCGTAAAAAAGATATAGATAACATTGTATCAGCATTCGAGAATTATCAAGATATAGATAAATATGCTCGTATAGTAGATATAAAGGAATTAGAAGAAAATGAATTCAATCTCAATGTCCGTCGCTATATAGAGAATAGTGAAGAGGAAGAAATTGTAGATGTGAAGGCAGTTTGGGCTGAGATAAAAGAGCTAGAAAAACAGCGAGATAGTATTGATGGTAGGGTTGAGGAGTATTTAAAGGAGTTAAAGTATTAAGATTATGGAAAAATATATAATTTTTGAAGGTAAGATTAATGCTGAGACAACCCTTCGGTTGATTAATACAATACAAAATGTAATAAATCAAGGACCACAAACTACTAAAATTACTCTGATATTCTCTTCTATAGGAGGCTCTATATATGATGGCTTTCTTCTT
>JALQTA010000003.1 GCA_023264145.1 Minisyncoccota bacterium
TCATAATAGTGACTTTTTCTTGTCTTGTCAACTCATCTAAGGCACTCTGAATGAGCTTTAGATCTTGTTTCATCTCAGGTAAGATGACATATTCAAGAGCATTTACTCGTCGTCTGGTGATTTCTATTTCTTCAGCTAATAGTCTAGCAGTAAACTCTATCTCCGCTAATTGAATAATGAGGGGTAAAATAGATTGAAGAGATGAAAGGGATTGGTCTAAATCTTTTGGAGTTCCAAAGGTTCCATATTGAAAAGGGTCTCCTTCGATATGAGGGATAATATGAGGGATTTTGACACCCATAATAGATTTTGTCTGAAGTTCAAGATTAATACTTACTTGGGATAGCTGAGTTAACTCCTGCAATGTTTGCTCCGAAATTTTTGTTTGAGCAAATTGAAAGAGTTGAATAGCTTCTACTATTTTTGGGGTTAGCTCTCCTCTAAGACGAATAACTTCTTGAATAATAGCCAGGAACTGTTGGATCAGACCATCTCTTTTATCGGTAAGTAAACTATGCCCTCGAGAAGCGGTTTTAATCTTCTTTTTGAGTCGGAGAGCCTCTTGTCTAGTAGGTTTTACGGATGACATGATTATAGGGTAGAATATTTCTCAATAAACTCAGGCTTAATTTTCTTTAATTCTTTTTGGGGAAGAATGGATAATAATTCCCAAGATAAATTAAGGGTATCTAAGATAGTTCGGTTTTCTCGTCTTCCTTGAGTGATATATCGTTTTTCAAAAGCTTCAGCAAATTTAATATAGGCTTTATCGGTATCTGAAAGAGCAGATTCTCCTAAAATAAGAGCTAATTCTTTAATCTCTGTTCCTTTTGCATAGGATGAGGCCATTTGATCTTTAACTGCTGATAAGTCTTCTCGAGTAAACTTTTTATCTACTCCAATACGTGATAGGGATCCGATTGGTTGTATAGGTGGGTAAATAGACTTATTATGGAGTTCACGATTGACCATAATTTGCCCTTCTGTGATATATCCTGTAAGATCGGGGATTGGATGTTGCTTATCATCATCTGGCATGGTAAGAATAGGAATTTGAGTCAATGAACCATTAGATCCTTTTATCAACCCTGCTCTTTCATAGAGAGTAGCTAAATCAGTATACAAATATCCTGGATATCCACGTCGTCCTGGAATTTCTTTTCGGGAAGCTGAGACTTCTCGAAGAGCATCAGCATAATTGGTCATATCAGTCATTATTACCAATACATGCATATTTTTCTCAAAAGCTAAATATTCTCCAAGAGTGAGAGCCAGTCTAGGAAGTGTAATACGTTCTACAATAGGATCACTTGCGGTATTGATAAACAGGGCAGCTCTTTCCATTGCTCCTGTTTTTTCAAAGGAATTAATAAAGAATTGAGCTTCTTCAAAAGTCACTCCCATAGCTGCAAAAATTACTGCAAATGGTTCATCAGCTTCTACTACTTCATTTCCATTTTTTACTTCTACTACACGTGCTTGTTCTGCAATTTGAGCTGCAAGTTCAGCATGAGGTAGTCCTGAACCTGAAAAAATAGGTAGTTTTTGTCCTCGTACAAGGGCATTTAATCCATCAATAGTAGAGATTCCTGTTTGAATAAATTCACTAGGGAATTTACGCATTCCTGGATTAATAGGAGATCCATTAATATCGAGATATTTTTCTGCGATAATCTGGGGTCCATTATCTTTTACTTCTCCTGCTCCGGTGAAGATACGTCCTAGCATAGATTCAGAAACTCCAAATTCTAGGGTTTTTCCTAAGAAGGCGATTTCAGCGGTTTCGGTATCAAGGCCTTCAGTATTGGTGAATAGTTGTACAATAGCGGTGTCTTTCCCTGCTTCCAGTACTCGTCCTTTACGGGTTACTCCCTTTGAGTCTCGGATTTCGACAATTTCTTCAAATGCTACTTGCGGCACTTTTTCTACTACGACAAGTGGACCTGCAATTTCTTTGATCGTGTTATACCATTTTTTCATATAATTATCCTAAATTCCGTTGATTACTTTGTTAATACCGAAGTTCGATGAACTATGATGGTCTTTGAGTTTATTAATAGTTGTGGGAATAGTTTCAATCAGTTCAGCAATAGATTCAATCTCTGACTCTGGAGTATTCTTGAGTCTACTAATAGTATCTCGAATCTCAATATCAATAATATCTGAGAGTTCAATATGAGGATGTTCTTGAGCAAATACGGTTGCTTCTTGATGGAAGGTAAGCATTGCTTTGAGCATCAGATACATTTTACGCGTTGAAGCAAAGGCATCAATTTCATCAAAGGCATTCTGTTGCAGATAATCTTCTCTAAGTCCCCGAGCAGTATCAAGGAGAATTTTTTCAGACATAGATAAGGCATCCATACCTACTAATTTGATAATATCATCTAAATCATTCTCTTTTTGAAGAATTTGCATAGCCAAGTCTCGGAGCTCTCCCCAGTCTGCTGCAGTTTTATTGATAAAGTACTCTTCTACATTATCTCGATATAAACTATAGCTATTAAGCCAATGAATAGAAGGAAAATGTTTTTTAGCGGCAAGTGATGCATCAAGTCCCCAAAAAGCTTTGGTTACTTTGAGAGTAGCTTGGCTTACCGGTTCAGATAAATCTCCTCCTGGAGGAGATACGGCGGCAATAATTGTTGCTGATCCTATTCTTCCTTCTGATCCAAGTGTTGTTACAATTCCTGCTCTTTCATAGAATGCAGAGATTCGAGATCCAAGATAAGCAGGGTATCCTTCTTCTCCTGGCATTTCTTCTAATCGTCCTGACATTTCACGCATAGCTTCAGCCCAACGAGAGGTTGAATCTGCCATCATGGCTACATTATATCCCATATCTCGATAATACTCAGCAAGAGTAATTCCAGTATATACAGAAGCTTCACGAGCAGCTATTGGCATATTTGAGGTATTAGCAACCAGAATAGTTCTTTCCATTAACGGTCGTCCAGACTTTGGATCTTTAAGATGAGGGAATTCTACCAGTACATCAGTAATTTCATTTCCTCTTTCTCCACATCCCACATAGACTACGATATCCGCATCAGACCATTTAGCTAATTGTTGTTGGATAACGGTTTTTCCGGCTCCAAATGGCCCTGGTACAGCTGCTGCTCCTCCTTTTGGAATAGGGAAAAAGGTATCAATAATTCGTTGTTGGGTAATCAGAGGGGTAGAGGGAATTTGTTTCATTTGATAGGGTCTTGGAGTTCTGACTGGCCATTTATGCATCAGTTGAACGGGTGTATCTCCAATTATTGCAATATCTTGGGTAACCGTAAATTCACCTGCTTCAATTTGAGTAACGGTTCCAGAAATTCCAAATGGGACAAGAATTTTATGAGTGATTAATTCAGTTTCTTGTACTGTTCCTAATATATCTCCTGCCCCTACAGAATCACCTTGTTTCACAATAGGCTTAAACATCCATTTAGTCTCTCTATTTAATGTAGGAGCAGTAACTCCTTTGGTAATATATCCTGCATTTAGTCCTTGGTCAGCTACTTTTTCAGCAATAACATTAAGCGGACGTAAAATTCCATCAAATAATCCTGAGGTTAATAGTCCCGGACCTAATTCGATACTAAGTGGTTCTCCGGTAGAGATAGCAGGTTCTCCTACTTTAAGTCCGGAAATATCTTCATATACCTGAATAGAGGCGGTATCACCTTTTAATTCAATAATTTCTCCTAATAGTTGAAGATTTCCCACTTTGACCAAATCATACATTTTGGCTCCTTTCATAGAGTCAGCAATGACAAGTGGTCCTGATATTTTGATAATAATTCCGGTATTCATAGAGGTTATGTTAATCAAGAGGTGAATAATGTATCAAGGCTCATTCCTACAGCTTTCTCAGTAAGACGCTTTAACTCATCTACTGAGGAACTTCCTTTGGTGATAGGGAGCTGTGAGATAGGAATATTGAGCTGATTTAATACTTTTTTTTGTTTGTCAGAAAGAGTAATTGCTGATGATATAAAGATAATAGCATAAGCATCAATATCTTGAATAATCTTGTTAATAATTTCATCTAAACTTATATTATCGCTACTTATTGTTTCAAATCCAAATAATTGAAATAATACAATAATATCAGAGTCTGCAATTATAACCGGTTTTTTATAGTAATTCATAAAATTGAATAATCAATAAATCGTATATAGGCTTCTTCTGCTTCAATGTGTTTGGTATGATGTAAAATAATTAATTTGAGATTTGCAATCACATACTGTAAGGTTTCGGTGTATTGGATAATTCTATCAGATGACATCCCCGTAAATTGAGCGGCATTTAATGCTTGGATTTCTCGACGAATTAGGGTGTTTTCGATATTAATAACATTAATATCAGCAGGAGAAAGGTGTAAAAATTGCCCAATATCTCCTAAAATATCTCCGAAACTAAAGCTCTTAACGGCATTAATAGCTAAACTTCCTTGGACAGGTAATAAATGTCTTACGATATGTTCTTGAGATTGCCCCTTATTATTACGAGCTATTACATTGAGAAGGGTATAGCTATCAATTTTAGCTAATATAAAAGCTTTCATAACAGGGCTTGTGATGGCGATATGTTCAAATAAGAGAGTAAGGAAAATTTCTTCTAAATAGGAAATAATACCAAAACTATCTGAAGAATGAATGATTTTCTCTTCTTTTTTAAGTAAGTATTTTTTGAATTTAGTAGCAAAATAGAGCTTCCCTGATATTTCTGAAAGTATTTCAGAAAAAGCCTGTTCCCCTAATTGTTCTCCATACACGGTTTTATTGAGCGTGAGCTGTTTGAGGGTATCAAAATCTCTATGAAGCTGTAAATACACAAAAGGAGCGGAATTTTCAGGGAGAAGAGACAATAACTGATCTATTTGATGTTGATAATAGATATTGAGTTTATGTAACATAATATCAGAGTCCATATCAGAGATATGAAAAGACGATGTAAGAATAGTATGTACATTTTCTATTCCTCCCGAAACTAATATATGTTTTAATTCTGCGGAGGAAGGAAGATGTCCTAATCTTGATACATAGCGACTTGATACTCCAGATAAAGGGACCTGTAAACTCATATATGTTGCATTACTAAAGGCAAGGTTTTTTCTTTAACCAAGGAAAGGATTTCTTCTACGGTAATTTCAATATGCCCAGAGTTAAGAGTTGCTGTTGCTTTTCCAAGGGATAGGGATACTTTCTTAGTCATCTTTGTATCATATCCAGCTTTTTGTATAAGTGTTTCTAATTGAGATGCATATTCTCCAGATAAAGAGAATAGAGTTTCTTGAGGAATATCTTTGAGAGTTTGATGAATAAGATTGCTTACAAAAGAAGATGTTAATATATCTGGAATAAGGTTGGTATACAGAGTATCTAATTCATTTTGAAGAGTATAGCCTTCAGTAAATTTTTGATCTTTGATTGTCTGAAACTTTTTGAAATTAATTTCCATAGCCACAGCCTGATCAATTTCTTCAGCATGACGTTTTTTTATTTGATTAAGATTATCATCCCATAGAGATTTTACTTCTCTAAACTCTTTCTCAAGTTTTTCCTTGAGTAATGAGAGATCTTGATTTCCTTTTGACTGTATGGAATTAGCTAATGTCATACGTGTTAATTATCCTATTGATACACCATTAATAATCAAAATTGAAACAAGAAGTCCGAACACTGCAAATGTTTCTACAAGAGCGGCAAGAATAATTACCTGTCCAATTTTAGACTTGTCTCGAGCAATAAGTTGAATTCCACTAGCAATAACATCTCCTTGATATTTACCAGAAGCTAAACAGGTAAGTCCTACAGGAATACCTGCAAAAGCTAAAATAAGTCCATTTTGCCATGAAATAGTAGCAAATTCTCCTGCTAATACTCCAGTATTTTGAAGTATTAATACGGCTGCTAATAATCCATAAATTGCTTGAGACCCAGGTAGTGCTGAAAGAAGCAATACATTTCCGAATTGTGTCTCATCTTCAGCCACAAGCCCTGCTCCCGTTTTTCCTGCATTGGCTACTCCAATGGATGAACCTGCACCAGCAAGTCCTGCAGCTAATGCTGCTCCTAATACTGCTAAACTTACTCCTAATATTTCCATATATTCAACTTAAATCTTAATAGAGGATATAGATCTATCTGCTATCCTTTTTACTATACTCTAATCTTGAGAAGATTCAGTATAGTAAAAAGAGTATCAGAACTCTTTTAGTATACTATATTCCTGAGATCTTGTAATTACTTTAAGAGGTTTTCCTCCAGATTGGAAGAATTTGCTAAAAAATTCTACAAAATGAAGTCGACCAACATTAATATAGGTTCCTAATACATTGAGGGCGATATTAAAGATGTTACCGGCAACAAAAATGATAATCATAAGAATATATCCAAGTACAACCCAAGCTCCACCCTTTTCTACAATACCACTACCAGCTAAGTTAGCTAGGGTTCCTATAACTCCTGCAATAATACCCGTAGCAAGTCCTAGAGCCACAAGACGAGTATAGGATAAAATATCTGATAAATATCCAACTACTCCAAAGAATACATCATAAGCACCTTTGGCAAATTTAGCAGGAATAGATTTCATCTCTCGTCCCAGAATATAAATCATCACAATAATATAGGCAATATAGATATAGAGAAGAGGATCAAGAATAAGTTGTAATCCCGCTCCTAATAATCCTGCATTAATTGCGAGTAGCAGAATACCAAATACTAATGTTCCAATCCATAATAAGGAATCAATACCCGCATCCCAGACTGATTCTTTATGAAATGCTTGGATAATATTAAGCACTAAACCAAAGAGAAGGTGAATAATACCGAGTACAATAGTAAATCCCATTAAGGTAATAACATTATCCATTGGATTTAGTACTTGGAGATTTTGTAAGAATGGAATAAGTCCAATATCAAATAATAATTTCATATGAGGTGAGGCACTAGCATAATCCAAAGTATCTGGAGTGATTCCAAACCAGCTTCCAAATAAAGCACCCACAATTAATGTTGATACAGAGGCGATGAATACTACGGCAAATATATCTCGTATCCCTGCTTTGAGTCTTGGTTGTATTAAAGCAAGACCGGTTAGGATAAGAAGAATTAATGCATATCCCGCTTCTGAAAGAGCAAGTCCAAACATTAAGGTAAAGAATAATGCAATAAATGGAGTTGGATCAATATTCCCAGCTTGAGGATATCCCATAATTTTAGTTACTGTTTCAAAATGCCGAATAATTGGTGCATTTTTCATAATAACAGGAGAATCTTCTAATGAACTCTCAAGTTCAATAACTTGAGCATTTCGAGACAATGCAGCCACATCTTTGACAATAGTAGGAATATGATATGGATTGACCCATAACTCTATAGATGCCATACTTTCTTCTTCTAATGTGAAAGCATGAAGATAAGAAATGAGTTGAAGATGGGAAGTAAGAACATCACTTAAGATTTGTAAATCTTTTATCTTTAAAGGTGATTTTGCTATATCTTTTTCTAAGGTAGCTAATGTTTTTATATTGATCTTATATTCTTGTTGACTGGTATGATAAATATCATAAAATGAACCAGATACTTCTGTGGGGAATTGTATTGGAGTTGCTTGGTTTTGAACAATGTTCATTGCTTTTTTTGCCTGTTCTTTGGGTACTGCGAGAATATAGACATAGTCCGTATTCATTTTTTTGACTGACTCTAAGACAATGGGAGATAGAGACTTCTCAAGCTGTTCAATTAAATAAGGAGCTCTTGATTCATCAATTAAAAAAGGTAAAAATCGAATATATGAATAGGGTTTAAAGATATCCAATTCAATGTCTTTGAGAGGCTCTGATTTAGCAATAGTATCTTGTAATAATTCTTGAGTACGAATTAAATCATCTTTTTGCTCTATTTTCTCACAGATAGCAGTGGCTTTTTCAATAATAGTATCCTGCTCATCATCATAATGTTGAAATATCTTTTCAGTAATAGGGAAACGAGTATCCAAAATTGACCCAAGAATACTTTTGTTATGAGGGTGATATTGTTTATAGATATCTAATGCTCGATTAATAATATCAAGCTTCTCTAATAATTCTTGTTGATGGGCAAGAGTTTTTTTATCTAAAGGGATATTCTCAATTTTCTCTACAATTTGGCCAATAGTATTCTTTTGAATATAGGCTAACAAAGGTAATTGTTTTTTATGAGGAACGGTGATTTGAATAAGTTTAGACGCTTGAACTCCCATATAGATGTCTATTACAGCTATTATTAATTATAATTGACTTAGAATAATTTCTTTGATTTTTTGAGTATTGATATTGTTAGAGGAAATGTCAGATTGAGGGGCTGATTGCTCCATCTGTTCTGATAATCTCTTCTGTACAATACTAGATTTATTGACAATTTCAGACTGTAATATAGCAATCTGTTCTTTGATATTGGCAATATAGGCCTGAGTTTTTTGATGATATGATTTAGTTATTTCCTCAGACTCTTGGACCAGAGTATTCTCTATTTCAATCAGATCAGTAAGTTTTTTCATAAATATATTAGATTACATGTCAGTATACCTTAAAGAAGGGGCACTTGTCAACCAAATTGAATATATAGGATATTATAAGAAAAATTTTGCTCGAATTATATTATCCTGCTCCTGTTGTTTAGCCTCAATAACATCTATTGCCTGTATTTTCAGTTCTTTGAGGTCTTGAGTTGCTAATTCTAAAGCTCTTGGTTTAAGATAGGTTAAGGTATTCTTGGAAGGATTTTCTAAGATTTCAGCTAATAATACATTAAGAATGGCACCAATCATAGGTCCGGGTTGAATACCAAGTTCATTAATAAGCGTATTCCCATCAATTTCAAGACGGGATAAGTCAATAGGGTCTAACATTACTTTCTCTGTCATATATTCAAAATGTCGTAATCGATAGGGGCGTGCTTTGGGAGTTCCAGAACCAATACGATCACATTCTCGAAGTTTTATTAAATCTTTAATATTTTCTACGCCTACATTGCGAATTAATTTACGAATAGAAGATTCGGTTACTTCATTGGTATCATAATAAAACATATGATAGCGTACAAGTTTAGAGATTCGAGCGGCAAATTTTTTAGGATAATGAAGTCTATTGAGAATATCATAAGCCATACTTGCTCCTACCACTTCATGATTATGAAAGGTACAGGTTTTACCTACACCTTCTTTGGTGCGAGGTTTTGCAATATCATGCAGTAATCCTGCCATTCTTAAATCAAAGCTCCAATTTTGATCACAGGCATGTTGCATAGTACGCAGTAAATGCTCCCATACATCATAGATATGATGCCCATTTTGTTCTACCCCTACACCCTCTAATAATTCAGGAATACTATAAGATAATAATTTTGTATCTTTAAGAAGAATATAACCGCTCATAGCTCGAGGAGTATTCATCATTTTGGTTAATTCGTCACGAATTCTCTCTTGAGCAATATGCTCTAGATGAGGAGCTAAAGATTTCATAGCTTCTAAGGTATGCTCTTCAATAGTAAAATTTAATTGTGTTGCAAAGCGCACAGCTCGCATCAGTCTGAGGGCATCTTCATTAAATCTATCATGAGGATTGCCAACCGTACGAATAATTCCCGCTTTTAAATCAGCTTGTCCATCAAAAAAATCATGAATTTCTCCTGCAGCATTCATTGCAAGGGCATTAACAGTAAAGTCTCGGCGAGCAAGGTCCAAAGATAATTCTGAGACAAATTCTACTTTCTCAGGGTGGCGGTGATCATGATAATGAGCTTCACTTCGATAGGTGGTTACCTCGATAATCTCTACACTTTCGTCGGGGTTACGATATTTAACCCCAACAGTACCAAAACTATTTTCGTATACGGAGTCGGGGAATAGTTCTTGAATTTGATCGGGAAGAGCATTAGTGGTAATATCCCAATCTATTGGCTGAGATCCTCGGAGTATATCTCGGACACTTCCACCTACAATAAAGGCTTCATACCCAGCTTGTTCTAAGGTATGCAATATAAATAAAATATGGGCAGGAATAAGATAAGACATGATATGGGTATAAATAATGGAGCCAATGGTGGGGCTCGAACCCACGACCTATGCGTTACGAATGCATTGCTCTACCAGAACTAAGCTACATTGGCATAAGCATAGTATAGTCTAAAATGGCTATGAGAGCAATACTTAAAAATAAAAATCAACACTATAATGACGGTGTTGATTGGGGTTCATCGAGATTTAGATTAAGTTTTGATGAGTCGCCATACAGAGTCATCTATAGGTATACTGATTAAATCTTCTGGTAATTTGTCCGAGCAGTTTTTCCGAATTATTTTAATCGTTTTGGCTATGTCAGACCTATTATTCCGAGGTATCTTGCGTCTTCCTAAACGAGATATTATTTTTTGTATTCTTAATTTCTGTTCCCCGTGTAGTTGAGAGGGACAAATATTACGAGGTAGGTTGAAATAACGTAAGTTGTTGACAACAGATCTCCATTCTTGAGTAGATAACGTGATGTTAACCACAAGATGAAAGGCGAAATACATTTCATGGTAACATAGACGGGTATTTTTTGTCAAAAGAAAAAAGCCCCGCATTGCGGGGCTTGGGTTGACGATGAGGTTCAGGAGTCGATGAGAGCCTGAAAGAGGGGATTCCATCGATTGAGTCCATTGGCAAGAATCTCTGATGCCTGATTATCAATGACCTTCGAGATGGTGGTCGGTGCATCAGGTTGCATGATCAGAGCGGGTTTGTCGCCCAGATTTCCTCGGATTTTCTCCCAATAGGAAACTGGTTCCGTCGAAAGACAGTAACGTTCTCCGAGTAAGATATTCTCGGTTGTGGGTATCTCACCATAGCAGGTTCGATTGACTCCATAGAGGTCTCGCTCATTTTGGGCGGCGAGAGCTACCAAGGCCTGGCGAGCCTTGTTGTATTGACCGTAGTCAATACGAGCCAGTGCTCCTTCAAGCTGATAGAGCTCAGTACTCCTGTCGCACCAAGGCGATACATTCTTGTAGAAGTCCACCAGTTGGAGTGGAGGATTCCCATTCAGGTACTCCAGTGTTAGGAGACTGGTATATGCCTCCTGCTTCAGCTCATTGAGCTGTTTCGCTGTGATAGCGGGGGAGAAAGCAGCGCGGAGGCGCTTCCGGAGTCTGATGGGTGACTCGATGGTGATGGTCATGGACCAAACCTTGTGAATGAACAAGAAATATTATATCACAAAGTAGGTAAAATGTCAATAATTATAAACATTAATCAGAGTTGGGAGAAAGAGTACTTTTGTCACTAGTATCTTTAATAGTATAACCTTTGTTATATAGTTCTTCTCTCAAGTCATCAGCTTTGGCAAAATTTTTGTCAGCTCGGGCTTGATTGCGTTGATTAAATAATTCTACTATATCTACAGGAATTTCTTGACTTTCTTTTTTTTCTAATATATCCAAGGCTAATATGCGCTCAAATCTTTGGAATAATTTGATAATATGACGTCTTGGGATAGGTTCCCCATTATCTATGGCGCTATTGATAGTTCGAATAAACTCAAAGATTTGGGCTACTGCTTGGGGTGAGTCAAGATCATTGAATAGGGCTCGGCGGAAACTTGTGTAGGTATTACGTATGAGTTTTTGTATATTGAGATTTCTTTTATGATGGGGGAGATTTTGTATTCGATTGATAAAGGTAAGGATTCTTTGTCGACTTTGTTTGGCTTGTTGTAATGAGTCCCAAGAAAAATCTATATCAGAACGATAATGTGCCATTAAAACTAATAATCTTAAATCTAGTGGGGAATATCCTTGAGTAATAATATCATCTAGAGTAATAAAAGTTCCCGCTGATTTAGACATTTTAGCCTCATCTATGGTAAGAAAATAGCTATGGAGCCAATAATTCGCCATTGGTTTCCCGGTATCGGCTTTGAATTGAGCTATTTCATTAGTGTGATGGATTGCGATATGATCCTTTCCTCCTGTATGGATGTCAAAGGGTGCATGTAAGAGGCTATCTGCCATAACAACACATTCTGAATGCCAACCAGGAAAACCTATACCCCAAGGACTATTCCATTCCATTTGTCTTTGCTCATCTTGAGGGGAGAATTTCCATAGAGCAAAATCCGAGGGTGATTTTTTATCTCCTATATCTACTCTTGCTCCTCCTTCTTGATCTTCAAGTTTAAGGTGGGCAAAATCAGCATATTCAGGAAATTTAGTGGTATCAAAATATACTCCATCAGAGATAATATAGGTATAGCCTTTCCGTTCTAATCTCTTGATAAGATTAATTTGTTCTTTAATATAGTCCGTTGCTTTAGGATAATGATCAGAGGGGATAATATTCAGTTTATGTAAATCTTCTTGCCAAAGTTGGGTGTATTTTTGTGCCACTTCAAGAGCGGTGAGATTTTCTCTCTTTGCTCCTTTTTCTAATTTATCTTCTCCGGTATCTTCATCACTAACAAGATGTCCAACATCAGTAATATTAGTAACTGAATAGACGGTATATCCATGGATACTTAGAGTCCTTTTGAGTAAGTCATCAAATAAGCTCTTACGTAAGTTGCCAATATGTTGTCTATCATATACGGTTGGTCCACAACTATAGATAGACACTCTTTTGGGGTGAATAGGTTTAAAGGGGGCAAGTGATTTGGTAGCGGTATTATATAATTTGATCATAGATACTTATTGAAGAGGATTGGCAGTAACTTTATTAGGGGGGCGATAATTGGAGTAAAATACATCTCTTTTTATCATGGTTTCTCCTTCATAAATTTCACGATAGGCAACGGTTTTCATTGATCCATCGGGGCTTGATTCAAGAACGACAGGCTCTATGGTTTTTGCAGTTTTCCCGGTTGATGTCCCATATATTTCATAATAAAGAATGGTCCCCACAATATAGTGTTGAATAAGGATATAATTTTCGGTATCATTTTTGAATTTAAAGTCAGGTTTTGGAAGATAAATAGTTGCATCAAGTCCTGGTTTTCCGTAATAGGGAACAACATATGAATGGGCTCGTCTTTCGGTAATAGGCAGAGCTGCATTGAGGGCCGCTCTAAAGAGGGTAGTAGATACCTGACAAATACCTCCTCCATATTCAGGAATCGTTTTATTTCCTTTAATCACCAGTTCTGGTACATAACCATTACGCGCATCTACTTTTCCTAAGGTTTCAACAAAAGAAAATTCTTCCCCGGGTTTGATGAGGGTGCTGGATATTTTGTCCGCAGCAACATTGATATTCTTTACTCTACTTCTACTGGAACCACGAAAATTGGATTCTCCTCTTCCAAGAAGGGTTTTGAGCCCTAATTTATCAAACTGAGACTCATCGATAGCGGGAGATGTTACCGCCACAAATAATTCTGTTTCTGACTTTCCAGTTAATATATCATCTTTAATACGTTTTGAACTTTCTTCTAACATCAATTGAGTTCCTTCTTGTCCAGGTTTAATTACTTCAATTTGTTGAGTTTGGGAATTAAAGCGAATTTTAGCATTGATAGGTTGGCTGGTGAGTGTTTTCTGAACTGATTCCAAATATTCTTTAATAATATCCTGGGATATGTCAATGATGAGAGTGTTAGGATCAATCGTAATCCAGGTAATCACTTCTTCTACAGGAATAGTAATACGAGTATCATTAAAGAACATATCATGACTTTGAATCAGTTCATCTAAATCTGATTTTTGATTTTCCCATGACGCGGTGGTAATATTGGGTAATTCTTTTGTGAGGGGAATCTCAATACGGGGATTTTCTTGATCAAGTGATCTCGTCACAATATCTGCCACTTGGTCGGTTGCTAATAATTCTCCCGCTTGATCGGGAATTATAGTCACTTCTCCGTCAATATAATCAAGTTTTGCATCTTGTACTTTTTTGAGAGATGGATTGATTTTTGCTCCAATAGATGATTCTAATATATTAGTATCTACACTGTAACTCCAAGAAACCGTGGTGGGCTTCCATAATGTTGTTAACTGGTGAATAATCGTTTTTTCATGGGTTGCTTTATAGGCATTAACAAGAGTTTCATCTGTATTGAGGTTAATACCAATTTCAGAAAGGGTAATAGGGTATTCTTGCTCTTCATAGGTAAGAATAATTGATTTTTGACTCAATTCCGTATTTGCATTTTTTAATGTTTCAAATGCTTCTTGGAGGGATTGTGACCCAATAGATATATTTTGAACAGACACATTGGGATGTAAGGTATCTCTATACGCATAGGCATATCCTACGAGGCCAATGGCAACAGTGCTTACCAGAACGCCAATACTGATAATAGGCCACTTTACTTTTTTCCAATTAACCTTCATATCCAGATATTAATAGTATTTATAGTCTACTATAGCTTATATATATAATCAAATTGATTTGCCTCTTATTTTTCTCAATAATCTATAGCTACTAAATAAAAGAGGCTTATGGATAGCTATTTGAGTTTGGGGATAGTTAATCACATCTCCTCCAAATTGTTCTTTAAATCGTGAAATTCCTTTCCAGGAGGATTTAGTTTGAGAGGTCCCCCATAAATCATAGAGTAATTTCCCTGATTTTTTGGCATCTAATATTGATGTCCATTGCAATAAGGGGGGTGCCATCAAGGAACGATATTTGTGACTGGATGCTCCATGTAAATAAATACGTTGAGTCTCTGTATCTAAGATAATATTGGCGGCAATAATATGGTCTTGATACTTAGCCACTATAAGGGACAGAGAGATAGTATCTAAAGATTGATTCAGAAGATGATAATAATGCTCACGATGATGAATACCAAAATGATTACGAGTACTGGTTTCTTTCATTAAGTCAAAAAATGCATTGAAGTAGCTCTCAAATTGAGGGTGTGTATAGTTGGTAGTGTGTGTGGTAACTCCTTTTCTTTCAGCAAGGCGAATATTATATCTCATTTTAGGCTTCATTGCTTGAAGGAGCTCCTCTTGGGTATGAGTAAGATTGAGAATATGGGTTTGATGAGGAAGTTTTTCTAATATGCTGGGGATAGTTTTATGCATCCATAATTGAGTGTAGAGAGGAGATGCTATGGGAGGTTCAATAATACTGAATATACTAGAATATTTAGTGGCAATAGTCTGTATATCATTCCAAAATTCAGTAATATATTGTGATTCTAGGTTTTGCGTTAATAAGAGAGGTCCACGAGGAATAAATAACTGAGTATATGTTCCTATTAATGAATAAACATAGACTTGAGCATACAATATATCCTGACTATTGGTGTCTGTAATATGAATATATTCAGTACTTAGGCAATCATGTTGAATAAGCTTTGCCCAATCAGGCATCTGATAGAATTCAGTAATGAGGGGATTGTGATAAGGAGAAGAAAGAATCATATTACCTGAGGTTCTAAACTATGAGCAGTATGAATAATATCATCTTTAGACATAAGTCCATTAACAGAACCTATTTTTTGTAATACTGCAGATGATTGTATGATACCCCATTTGAGCGCCTGAGTCACATCCTGTGAATGAATAAATGCAGCAAGAAAAGCAGCCGCAAAGGCATCTCCTGCTCCTGTAGTTTCAGCAAGGGTTACTTTGCGAGAGTCTAAATGTTGAATTTTTCCTTCTGTACTTACATATGCTCCATGTGTTCCATCGGTAAGTCCTATGATTAGCACTCCCATTGTATGTAATTGATGAATCAGATGAGGGATAGACTCTTCTTTGCTGTTGGTAATATGTTGGGCCTCTTCTTTATTGAGAAGTATCATATGAGTTTTGGGGAGTAATTGATGAATGATATCCATATGATGTCGTAAGAGATAAGATCCTGGATTAAAGGCAATGTGATAGGGGAGAGATTCTTGTGCAATAATAGATTGGAGTATGGATTCGCTTCCTTGACTTAATGAAGTTATATACAGCCATTCAGTAGAAGGGATAGTAATATGAGTATAATCTTTCGGTTTATGATGAGATAATACCACTCGTTCACCATTGATAGATAAAATGGTAGATTGATTTACTCCTGAATTGGGTGTTTGGATAATATGGTCAGTAGATATGTTGAGATTTTGAATAAAATCAACGATATAATGCGATAACTCATCTGTTCCAAGACTGGTAATAAGGGTAGACTGAATATCTAGAAGTTGTAATCCAAATGTTACATTATAGGCGTTTCCTCCCAAGGATTCATAGATATTTGAGACAGGAATTTTTTGCCCAATTTCTAAATTTATCACAAAATTCCCCGGATTATGGGGTGAAGGCATAATAGATGTTTCGGGGAGTAATAAAAATTTATCAAGGGTAATATCTCCTAAAATAGCACATTGATATGTCATATGGGTATTATTCAATAGTAATAGTTCTGTTTTGGTCTCCATCCACTTGGAATGATACTTTGGTATGAGGAATATGAGTCCATAAATGCTCAACTTTATTTGCCCATTCAATTAATATGATTGCCTGAGGATTTTTGATTAATTCCATAATATCAAGTTCTAATACTTCCCATTCCATTTCTATACGATATAAGTCTAGATGATATATAGTTACGGGGGTATGAGGAAGAGGGTATGATTTCATAATAACAAAGGTAGGACTATTCACGGGTTGTGTTATTCCTAATCCTCGGATAAACCCCTGGCTAAAGGTTGTTTTTCCTCCTCCTAATTCTCCTTCTAATAGAATAAGATTTGGTTTTTCTCCCTTGAGTACCTCTTGGGCAAGCTGGGTTGCAATTTCTTGAGTGTGTGAAATTGAAGTTGAGTTAATTGTCATATCATCAATTAAAAAATCTTAATACCAAGCACGCGTTCAATTTCAGCGAAATCAGTAGTATGATCTAATACCTTTAGAATACCAGAAACTTCTAAGGTTGTCATACCCTCTTCAATGGCAAGAGCCTTAATTTTGGCAGTAGAGGCCTGGGTGAGAATTAAATCTTTAATTGATTGGCTTAAGACAAGAACTTCAAATATAGCCATAATACCTAAATATGCTTCTGAGCTTGGTATATTTTCATCCGCTCTCATAATGCTATCAGGAATAAGATGATGGTATTGAGGAGGCAGTTTAGATTGAATAATTGATTTCTGCTCTTCATTTAATACTACAGGGACTGCTTTTTCTGGATTTAATTTACGGATAATTCTTTGCGTTATGGTAGCATTTACAAAAGTGGCAATTTCAGATAATCCAACTCCTAAATCATATAGTCTTAATATTGCTGAAGCTGCATCATTGGCATGAAGAGTTGATAGTAAAAGATGTCCTGTGGCGGCTGTTTGCATGGCAACCTTGGCTGTCTCGCTGTCACGAATTTCTCCAATAAGTACAATATTAGGGTTTTGTCGCAAGAGAGCTCTAATAGCATTAGGAAAACTATATCCGGTCTGTTCATTGATGCTCGTTTGTAAAATTCCAGATAATTTATATTCAATCGGATCTTCAATGGTGATAATTTTAGTGCCTGGTTGATTTAAGGTGTTTAGAGCAGCGTATAGAGTAGTGGACTTTCCTGCACTTGTAGGGCCAGTCACTAAAATTAATCCAGTTTTAGCTGATAGTTGTTGCTGGAAAAGACCTATATTATAATCGTCCATTCCTAAGTCTTTGAGAC
This sequence comes from Minisyncoccota bacterium, assembly GCA_023264145.1. Lineage (GTDB taxonomy): Bacteria > Patescibacteriota > Minisyncoccia > SW-4-49-11 > SW-4-49-11 > CALRBF01. Next base: position 17,629 of record JALQTA010000003.1, read on the forward strand.
CAAGTTGAGCAATATCTGAGCGTAGTATTCTCAATACAATGGTTTGTCCATATCCTCCGGGAATAATAGAAACTCTTACATCAAAATTTTTATCACTAAATATCGTAAATCGACCTTCTTGAATGGTATTGGAAATATCAAGAGCAAGTCCTGAAAATATCTTGATCTGGCTTAAAATTTGAGGATATAATGATTTTGGTACTCGAGCTTCTTCATATAATACTCCGTCAATACGAAATCGAATGATGAGAGAATCCATATCAGGCTCAAGGTGAATATCAGTTGCTCTTTTTAATAGAGCTGCATGCGTAATAGCAATTAACTGATCTTGAATATGCATTGCCTCCGATAATTGATTAATTTGAGGATATGTTTCTGAAGGTTTGATATGAATTCCTCGGGATAAAGTAGAGGTGAGAGTTGCTTCATACATTTCCTCAATATATCCCGTGTCACCGGCAACAGATACCACTTCTTCAAATGATGTTTCTCCATCAATAGCATGAAGAATACCATCTTGAAATAAGGTAATCATTCCATTCTCAATTGCTTTGCGGAATATTTTAAATTCAGGGGTATTATTAATAATTAACTCTTTGATATTATCTTTAGCTTCAAATAATTCATAAATGGCAAGACGTCCCTTATATCCAATTCCATAACATTTAGGACATCCTTTAGGTCTATATAATCGAGTTACTTCTTTAGGGATAGTGATATTAGATTTTGGAGAAATAATGGCAAGTGCATGATTAATACTTTCAATCTCTTCTTCTGAGGGAACATATTCTTCCTTACAATCACAAAGTCTTCTTAATAATCGTTGAGCAATAAAGAGATTCATCGCAGAGACAATTAATTGAGGGGCAATATTAAATTCTTGCAATCGAGTAACAATACCAACTGAGTCATTAGTGTGAATAGTAGAAAAAACTAAATGCCCAGTAATAGAAGCATTAATTGCAATATTGGCAGTGTCATTGTCACGAATTTCCCCAATCATAATTACATCAGGATCTTGTCTCACAATAGCTTTGAGACCATTTGCAAAGGTATATCCTTTTTTATTATCAACTTGAGTCTGATTAATATTCGGTAATTTATATTCAATGGGATCCTCTAAAGTAATAATGTTAGTCTCAGAACGATTGATATAGTTTAAAAAAGAGTAAAGGCTAGTAGTTTTTCCTGATCCAGTAGGTCCAGATAACATAATCATTCCTTGAGATTTCTCTAAGTTTTTGGTAATAATATCAATAAATGTGGGGCGAATACCAAAAGAATGAATATCGAGATTGTGGATTTCGGTATTTAATAAACGCATTACAATGATTTCTCCTGTTTTACTTGGGAGAATAGAAACTCTTACATCAATATTTTGTTTTTGAGCTCCATCAGTGTCTACAATTACAATACTAAAGCGTCCATCTTGGGATACTGTTTTAATATTAAGTACAAGAGATGACAGATTTTTGATACGTGATACAAGAGCTGGATATTCGCTTGGATCTAAATTAAATATATCTTGTAATACTCCGTCTATACGATATCGTAAGCGGGTGGAAGATCCTTTGGGTTCTATGTGAATATCACTTGCTTCTGAGGTAATGGCTCCAGCACAAATAATTTGAACTAGCTCCGATATTTCAACAGAGTTTATTTTACGTGCAAAATCTTCTAAGGTAATAATATCCCTTTGAGTATCTTCTATCATTTGTATCGGAATAATCAGTCTATCTTTAACGACTTGACTCCGATCTTGTAAAAATTGATAGGTATCATAAGCTTTTTCTAAGCTATATTTTGATACGAGATACAGTTCAATTTGATACTCTTTTTGATAAAATTGCTGAAGAATATTTTTGGTCAGAGGGTTATTAATATCTTCAATTGCAACTTTAAGATGAATTCCTGCTCTTTGAAATATAATCATGCGAGCTTTCTGAGCCTGCTCTTTGGTGAGGATTCGAAGGGCGTCAGGATTAATGGGAATAAATTTCAAGTTAAGATAAGGGATGCCTAAACTATCAGCTCTTTTTTGTACCGCTAATTCTTCTTCTTTTTTACGGATAGTAGATAAATTAGTATTAATAGAATTACTCGTGTGGAGTTTTTCTCTAAAACTTTGTCTATTTGCTTGTTTGTTTATTGTAGGCATATTATATACACATATACCATATTCTAACATAGAACAGTGTAGGTGTCTAAAATACTGAGATATATAGTAAAAACTCTTTTTTATGGTATAATAATAGCTATATGAAATATATAGAAAATACACCATATTCAATACAGGGGCAGAGAGTTTTGTTACGTATTGATGTTAATGAGCCTATCGATGAAAAGGGATATCCTCAAGATACCTTTCGTATATCGAAGGCTTTACATACCATTCAATATTTGAGATCTCAAAAAGCAAAAATTATTATTATTGCTCATTTAGGTGATCCAGAAGGTAAGTATAATGCATCGTTATCATTAAGATCAATTGCGGGGGTATTAGCAGAGATGGGTGGCTTTAATATTGATTTTATTGACTCTCTTATAGAAGACATTGATTCTACGCAAAGTCATCGTATACAAGATGGAGATGTAATGATGTTAGAAAATATACGTTTTGATCCTAGAGAAGAGATGAATGATATATCATTAGCTCATACATTAGCTCAATTTGCTGATATATATGTAAATGATTCGTTTTCAGTAACTCATCGTAATCATGCCTCGGTGTCAATAATAACAACATTATTACCTTCTTTTGCAGGACTTGTATTGGCAAAAGAAACAGAGGTGCTTAATACTATTCTGCATAATCCTAAAAGTCCATCTGTTGCGATTATTGGAGGGGCTAAGATTGCAACGAAATTGCCCGTGATAGAGGTTTTGGAAACATCTTTTGATTATATTTTGATTGGTGGTAAAATAGCTAATGAGTATATTGATCATTATGCTTCTCAGAGTCATCCTAAAGTTATAGTACCTATTGATTTTATTGAAGAAAAACGATATGATATCGGTCCCAAAACACGGGAGTTATTTGCTGAGTATATTGCCAAAGCATCAACTATTGTCTGGAATGGCCCTTTGGGATGGTTTGAACACAAGCCTTATGATGAGGGAACAAAATATATCGCTCAAGCAATTGCTCAAAATGAAGATAGTTATTCTGTGATCGGCGGAGGAGAAACCGTGGATGAAGTACATAATTTGCATCAAGAGGCAAAAATTGACTTTATTTCTACAGGAGGTGGAGCTATGCTGGAATATATTGCTCATAAAGGACAGTTACCAGGAATTGAAGCCTTAGAACAAAGTAGTGTTGAATTTATAGTATGAAAATCGCAATACACGCATCACATTTATGTCAAGATAGGGAAGATGGAAATCAAACCTATATGATTAATTTATTTCAAAATTTACGAGATATTGATCAAAAAAATCAGTATATATTTTATTATAATAAACCTGAAGGTCGAAGAGTAGAAGCTCCTAATTTCCTCCATAAAGTTCATCAAGCTCCATGGATGTGGACTCAGAGAGTATTTCCTTTTCTATTAAGAAAAGATAAGCCTGATGTCTTATTTATGCCTATTCAAATGCTACCTTTTTTGAAGGCAAAAAAGCAAAAATCAGTTGTGACTATACATGATCTTGCGTTCTTATTGTATCCTGAAACATTCCCTGCTAAAGATGCTTTTTTGCATAAACTGTATGTAAGAGAAGCAATTACGAAAGCAGATCACTTAATAGCTATTACTGAAGCTACTAAACAAGATATTGTTTCATTTTATCATGTTGATCCAGCTAAAATTACTGTGGTATATCATGGAGTCGATACAGAAAGATTTCGACCTATGAAACAAGAAGAAACTCATTTAGTGGATAAGGTAAAAGAAAAATATCATATTACTCAACCATATATTTTATATATAGGAAATGTTCAGCCTCGTAAAAATATTCAAGGGTTAATTAAATCATATCAACAATTAAGACATACAACGCATCATACTCATCAGTTGGTTATTGCTGGAGCTAAAGCGTGGATGGTAGATGAGGTGATGCAGAATATCGGTAATGACTTTAGGGAGGATATTATTTTTACGGGAAGATTTGAAGATAGTGAGCTACCTGCTTTATTATGGGGATCAGAATCTTTTATTCTCCCTAGTTTCTATGAGGGGTTTGGATTACCAATATTAGAAGCTATGGCTTGTGGAGTGCCTACATTGGTTTCTAATACTCCTAGTTTAGCTGAAGTTGGAGGTGATGCAAGTCTTACGTTTGATCCTCATAATATTGACGATATGACAAAAGTATTAGACAATGTATGTAATGATAATAAGTTACGCCAGTCTATGATTCAGAAAGGTTTTGCTCGAGTAGCGCAATTTTCTTGGAAAACTTGTGCTCAGCAGACCCTTGATGTTATTGATAAGGTATCACGCTATTAAATCTATGAAAAAAATTATTCCTTCTAAGCATTCTTCTCATAAACAGAAGAAGAAAATGAAACCATGGAAACGCAATCTGCTGATTGTGTTAGGGGTAATTGTACTTATTGCTGGAGGTGTTCTTGGATATTTTGGATATCAAGCCAATAAATCTATTAATAATATTACCGGAGAAAATAAATCTATTTTTGACACCGCTCGGTCTTTATTGCCAGGAGCTGCCAATAAAACATTAAAATCAGATAATGGAAGAACGAATATTGTATTATTGGGAATTCGTGGAGAAAATGATCCTAATGGAGGATTATTAGCTGATTCGGTGATGATTATTTCTATCCAAAATGAAACCAAGCAAGTGGCTATGATTTCTATTCCTCGAGATTTGCGAGTAGAAATTCCTGGAGTACGAGGATATGGGAAGTTAAACTCAGCTCATGCAATAGGGTCTCAGCAGAATCCACCTCAAGGTATTCAATATACGATGCAGGTACTTGAGAAAATAACAGGGATGTCTATGCATTATGGAGCTAGTGTAGACTTCATTGCCTTTAAAGGAATTATTGATGCATTAGGGGGAATTACTATTAATGCAGCTAGTGATTTCTATGATCCTAATTATGAAGGAGGAATTAGAGTACAAAAAGGGCTTAATGATTTAAATAGTGATAGAGCTTTAAAATATGTTTGGGCTCGCTTAAGTACTAATGACTTTGATCGCTCACGACGTCAAAGAGAGGTATTAACTGCGATTAAAGATAAGGCAGAGAGTAATGGTGTCTTGAATAATCCAATTTTTCTTATTAATGTATTAAATAATCTTGGTAATCATGTTAAAACAACAGTGACATTAGATGAAATGAAAACATTTATTGCTATTGGTAATGAATTAGATTTGAACACTATTATTCAGCGTGGTTATGATACTTCTCCAGATGGACCATTTACATCTAGAACAGACCCTGGTATTGGGTATGTAATTATCCCACGATCAGGTAGTTTTACAGAATTCCAGCAAGATATTCAAGGTATATTTAGTCCCTCAGACACTACAGAGATAAATCAATGATATGAAATATAAAGTTGCATTAACGATTGTTAATTATAATACCAAAGATCTTCTTCTTTATTGTCTTAAAAAAATTAATCAAGCAAAAATATCCTTTCCGCATCAGATTATTGTGTTAGATAATGCCTCTAGAGATGCAGAAGAAACAGAAGAAGAGGTAAGAAGTCAATATCCAGAGGTATTCTTTATCCGAGAACGTCTTAACACAGGATATACAAAGGGGGTAAATAGATGTATTAAGAAAGCCGATGCCCAATATATCTTTAATTTGAATACTGATGCATTTATTGAACCAGATGTAGTTGAAAAAATGGTTAATTACCTTGATGAAAATCCCTCAGTTGGACTTATTGCTCCACAACTACTCAATTTTGATGGTTCTATTCAGGAATCAAGTTATTGTTTTTTAACTCCAGCTATAGCATTGTATCGGAGAACCTTTATTGGTCTTTTCCCGTTTGCTCAAAAAGAGCTGAATCGTTTTCGAATGCAGGGCTGGGATAGAACTTCTATACGAGAAGTAGATTGGGTATTAGGGGCAGCATATATGTTTCCGAAAGAAGTAATAGAAAAAATAGGATACTTAGATGAGGCCATGTTTTTATATCTTTCAGATACCTATTTGGCCTGGAAAATGTGGGCAGAAGGTAAAAAGGTAGTGTATTATCCTGAAGTGAAAATGTATCATTATCATCGTAAATCAAGTCAGAATAGATTATTACTGAAATCTCTTATGAGTAAAGCGTATTGGATACATATTCGGGATGGTATTTCTTTTTTTCTGAAAACACGAGGTAAAACAAATCCACATAAATTAACTTAAATCCTACTTATGAAACCCTTTAAAGCATTATTTACTATTCTCCTTCTTCTTATCTCATTTGTTTTGGGAGGTATTTTTTTTGATGACTATACTCAAAGTTTTATTAATAATACTCCTTTGGGAGGGAATACTATCGAAACAACATCATTACAAGATGTATATGGATTTTTACAAGATAAATATTTATATCCAGATAAAATCAATGATAGTCAGAAACTCGAATTAGGATCTATTAAGGGGTTAGTAGGGGCGTTAGATGATCCATATACGGTGTATTTCTCTCAGGAGGAGTATAATGACTTTCAAGAAAATCTTGAAGGGAAATTTGAAGGGATTGGAGCTGAGATTGGAATTAAGGAAGAGCAGTTAATTATTGTAACTCCTATCGATGGAACTCCAGCCTACAAAGCAGGGTTATTAGCAGGAGATGAATTGATTGCAATAGATGGGGAATCAACAACGGGATTAACAGTAGAAAAAGCGGTAACTAAAATTAGAGGCAAAAAAGGAACTGAAGTTAAATTAGATATTGTAAGAGAGGGGCAAGAGGGAGTACAGAACTTTACCATTATAAGAGATATTATTGATATACCTAATATTATTGTAGAAGAAAAAGATTCGGTAGGAGTTATTTCTATTGCTCAATTTCAAGAACAAACTGCACAAGAGTTAAGTAAAGAAATAGCTTCTTTACAAAACAAAGGAATAAATAATATAGTATTAGATTTACGTAATAATCCAGGAGGATATTTACAGGCTGCAGTTGAAACAGTTGAATTATTTGTACCTAAAGGATCAACCGCAGTGATAGAAAAGGCAAAAGATAATAAAGTAGTAGAGACGTTAAAGACCAAAAAATCTCCACTATATGAAGATATAAAACTCGTAGTATTAATTAATCAAGGATCAGCAAGTGCCTCAGAAATTGTAGCAGGAGCTTTGCGAGATTTAAAGCAAACACAATTAATTGGAAAACAAAGTTTTGGAAAGGGTGTTGTGCAAAGTATTCAAAGTTTTACGGACGGTTCAGTCCTCAAATATACCGTTGCAGAGTGGGTAACTCCATCAGGTAAAGCTATTAATAAAGAGGGAATTAAACCAGATATTGAAATTGAATTGACAGCAGAAGATATTAAAAATAAAAATGATATTCAGTTACAAAAAGCTCTAGAGGTTGTAAAGGGGCTAAAATAGGAGATAGATGATATTCTCAAAGGGTATATGATATTTACTTTATGCTATCAAGCGGAGTGATCACCCCATTTATTTCCACTGCATTTTGAGCTAAGCTTTTTGTACTGATAATAATTCTTTGCGGAATTCCTATTAAATCAGCTTCTGCAAATTTGACTCCAGGTCTTTCATTTCGATTATCGAAGAGAACTGAAATATTCTGTGATTTGAATTTTTGATAGAGTTTTTCTGCCTGTTGAGATACATCGCTATTATCGGTATTAAGGGCAATTAAATGTATATTAAATGGACTTACGGCTTTAGGCCATATCATATGAGAGTTATCATGAGCAAATATTTCCACTAAGGTTCCCATTAATCGTGATATTCCAATTCCATAACATCCCATAATAACTAGAGGATTTTCACCTTGTTCATTGGTAAAGCGTAAGTCAAAGGCTTCGGAGTATTTAGTTTGTAATTTAAAGATATTACCGACTTCAATGGATTTCTTTTCTATTAAGTGAGGATTTCCACATTCTGGACATATTGACTGTTCCTCAATAATTTCTTGATTTACTGCAATATTACATGATTCACAGACAAAAATAGTATCCTCACCTATATCTGAAAGAGTTTGAAATTCATGAGAGTATTTGCTAAAACTTCCTCCAGATGCATAGGTTTTGAGAGTAATATCTCCAATACCAAGTCTTTGATAAATACGAGTATATGCCTGGATTACTGTATCATAATAGGTGTCTAAATCTTCAGAGTTACTGTGAAATGAATATAAATCTTTCATAATAAATTCTCTTCCTCGTAGAATTCCTGACTTTGCTCTTTTTTCATCACGAAATTTAGTTTGTATCTGATATACTGCAAGAGGTAAATCTTGATAAGACTGAATAAATGTTTGAGCAAGGGGAGTAATTATTTCTTCATGGGTTGATCCAAGAGCTAATTCGGTTTTTGTATAATGAGAAGTAAATCGATAGAGTACATCTAAGGTCTCCCATCTATCAGTTTTTTCCCACATAGATTTAGGATGTAGAGCAGGGAGAAGTAATTCTTGGGCTGAAATTGTTGATAATTCTTCCCTTACAATAGTTTCAATATTCTTTAGAACTTTATACCCTAGAGGTAAATAGGCGTACACTCCCGCCATAACTTGCTCAATAAAGCCAGCTTTAATCAGTATTTGAGCATTTAATGATTCTTCAGATTGACTGATATGCTTCCTTGTTTTAGAAATAAGATCTGCTTGATACATGAATTAAGCATTAGCTAATAATGTTGCAATTTGCTCCTTAGAAAAGTGTTTGAGTACAATATTCCACACAGGTTTACGATATTCATGAAGAAATATTTCAATTTTATCTTGAGGGACCCATAAAAACCCTCCTAATTCTCTTCTATCCACTTGTATGGATTGAGTATTTCCAGTAAATTTTAACAACATAATTGTTTGTTCTTGACCTAAATTTTCATCTCTAATAAGCTTTTTTGCCCAACGATAGACATGCTTTTCTGGACACTCTGCTAAAAAAGTAAATTCCATTGTATGAAGTTCTTCTCCTAATTCTCTTAATACTGCTTCTTGATTGCTTTCCCCTTCATTTACTCCTCCTTGAGGAAATTGCCAGTGAAGAGGATCATTTGATCGGGATACAATAAGAATATTTGCATCAGCATCAAAGATAATAGCAAGTACATTTTTGCGTAGTTTACCTTGTGTCATAGAATACCATAATTACCTTTATATAAGAATTGAGTATAGTATACAATATTTTTCTCGGTTTGTATATTGTGAATTATTATCTCTTGTCATATTATAGGAGGTATGATACTATAAAATCATACTAGATAATAATGATAAATATGAGTACTCCGACAAAAGAATCCGCATATAAAGATTTCAGCGCAAAAACTGAAATTGTTGTAAATAAAGTTTTTAAAGCAGTCACTATATTAGTTGTAATTGCTTTAGTACTATATCAAATTCTGTTCGCTGTTTCTTATTGGGCATTAACTTCATACCAAGAATATAAGCAAGAACAAGCAACTCAGAAACAACAAGAATCTTTGAAACAATTACAACAAGAACAAGAATAAAGTGTATTCTTTGTGTTGTTAATAATAAAAGCCGGGATTTCCCGGTTTTTATTGTCAAGAATACAAATCTCGTATACACTAGATATAATGTGATTAGTATAATAGTCTTGATATGAATATCGTTGCCTTTAAGGAGAAATTTCATCCTATCCTTGAAAATGCCTTACATAAAAAATTTACCGAATACTCCTTATATACACAAGATGAAGAAATATTGACATTAATTCATTATGTAAAAGCAATTATAGGCGGGGGGAAATGTATTCGTCCTTATATGGCATATACATTATATGAAACCTTAGGGGGGCAAAATACCGATGAGGTCTTAGATCTTTTAGTATCATTGGAGGTTTTTCATGCATTCGCTTTGGTTCATGATGATGTTATTGATGAAGGAAAAGTACGTCATCGGGTAGACACGGTACATACATTTGTATCAAATGGAATTCAAGATAATCATCGTAGTATTAAGAATAAAGTTCATTATGGTAATTCTCAAGCTATTTTGATAGGAGATTTACTCTTTTCTTGGTCTATTGGTAGATTCCATGAATTTAATCATATGCCATATTATTATGATGCATGGAAAGTTTTTTATCAGATGATTGATGAAGTAGCAGTGGGACAAATGATAGATGTTAATGTTATGACACGTGATTCTATCGATTCTCAGCTTATAGAAACAAAAATGAGATTAAAAACTGCTGGTTATACATTTGTTCGTCCCATGCAAATAGGTGTGACTCTTGCAGGAAAGCAAAGTGAGTTGAAGACATTTTGTATGGATTTTGGTATTGCTCTTGGGCTTGCTTTTCAGACTCAAGATGACATTTTAGATATTATTGCGGACCCACAGGTAATTAAGAAGTCAGTATTGTCCGATATTAGAGAACATCAACATACATTTCTAACTCAATATGTTTTAGAACATGCTAATGCGGAAGCAATTGCAGAATTAGAAACATTTTGGGGAAATGATGAGATCTCAGATCAGGATCAACAACGCATTATTGCATTATTTGAATCTACTGGGGCTCTAGAAAATGCTCGAGAAAAAGTCAGAGATTATCTTAATCAGGCAAGACAAATTGCACAGATGGAAAAGGCCATTACTAAAGATACTCGTAAAGAATTAAATGCACTTATTGATTATATAGGAAATAGATCCTATTAAAGATATATGGATAAATATACTCGCTCTATAGAGGCTGTTACGAAAAAATTTGGAACTAGTTATTACTTTGCAACACGATTTTTACCCGAAGACTTGAAGCAAGCAACATATGCATTATATAGTTTTTTTCGTATACCTGATGAAATTGTGGATAATTCAAAAACAGAGTCTCAAGATGCTATTTTACAAGAATTATCTTTATGGCAAAAGGCTTGGGAAGAAGCTTATGAGGGTAAAAAGACTCGATATCCTGTATTGAATTTAACTGCTGAGGTGTTTCATTCTTATCATATCCCGTATCAGTATAGTATAGATTTTCTTTCTGCTATGAGACAAGATATTACGGTGAGTCAATATGCTCATTATAGTGATTTGCAGCAATATATGTATGGGTCTGCATCAGTGGTCGGTCTTATTATGATGTATGTTATTGGATTTAATGATGAGAAGGCATCTCAATATGCAAGTATGTTGGGTGAGGCTATGCAAATGACAAATTTTATCCGAGATATTGGAGAAGATTATCAACAGCGTAATCGTATTTATATGCCTCAGGATGAATTAGCGCAATATCATATTAATGAAGAGATATTGAAGTCTAATACTATTACACCGGAATTTGTAAACTTTATACAATATCAAATACATAAAAATAAAGAATTATATAAGCAAGCCAATAAAGGAATTAAATATTTGAATAGAAGAGGTCGATTTGCAGTTATTATGGCAAGTAAATTGTATGAGGCAATTTTAGGAAAAATTGAACAAAATCACTATGATGTATTAACAAAGAGAGCTTCTACGTCAACACGAGAAAAAGTATATATTTTAGGAAAAGCGGCATTACAGCATGGCCTTTCCTAGATTTATTGAAAATAGGGGCTTGATATGATATAATAGATATATATTAAACAATAACCGATATGGCAAAGACGAAGGCTAAAAATATAAATACAGGTTCCAGTAAAGAGGAGAAAATCCAATCTGTTCTTGATGATATCAAGAGTAAATTTGGGGATGAGTCAATGATGAAATTAGGAGAAGTAAAGAAAGTAGATATTAAAGCCTATTCTACTGGTTCTATCTCTTTAGATCGTGCTTTAGGAATTGGAGGAATGCCTCAAGGAAGAATTGTAGAAATATATGGTCCTGAATCGAGCGGAAAAACTACTATTTGTCTTCAAGTAATTGCTAATGCTCAGAAAGAAGGTGGAGTAGCTGCATTTATAGATACCGAACATGCTCTTGATCCAGAGTATGCAAAAAAACTGAAAGTTAATACTGATGATTTACTTATATCTCAGCCTAATACGGGAGAAGAAGCCTTATCTATTGTTGAAGCATTAGTGCAGTCAGGTAATGTAGATATTATTGTATTAGACTCAGTGGCGGCGATTGTGCCAAAGGCAGAAATAGAAGGTGATATGGGAGATTCTCATGTTGCTATTCAAGCTCGATTAATGTCTCAAGCGCTGAGGAAATTAACTGCTATATCAGCAAAGGCAAATACTACTATCATATTTACCAATCAAACTCGTATGAAAATTGGTATGATGGGATATGGAAGTCCTGTAGAAACTCCAGGAGGAAAGGCATTAAAATTTTATGCTTCTGTTCGAATTGAAATTAAAAGAATTGCTCAAATTAAAAAAGGAGAAGAAGTTATTGGAGCTAGAACGAAGGCTAAAATTGTGAAAAATAAAGTTGCTGCTCCATTTAAGGTGGCTGAGTTTGATATTATGTATAATGAAGGAGTGTCCTTGGAGGCGGATATGATAAATCTTGCCCTTAAGGTTGGTGTATTAAAGAAAAAAGGAACCTATATTCAAGATTTAGAAGGAAATACTATTGGACAAGGATTGGAAGCTGCTCGTAAGGCTTTGAGAGATAATACTGAGATGATGGAAAAACTTTATGCCGATGTATTGGCAAAGGAAGATGTTTCGGTTGATACAGAGGATGAGATTAATACTAGCCCTGTTGAATAATATATGGCATATAAGCTTGTATTAATACGTCACGGAGAAAGTGTTTGGAATCAACTCGATAAATTTACAGGGTGGACTGATGTTGAGTTATCTTCCAAAGGAATACAAGAGGCAAAAGCTTCTGGAATAGCATTGCAACAGCATGGATTTGAATTTGATATCGCATATACTTCGGTATTAAATAGAGCAATTAATACCTTGCAATATGCCTTAGAGGCTGCGCATATGACATGGATACCCGTTATCAAAGATTGGCATCTTAATGAGAGGCATTATGGGGGATTACAGGGGAGAGATAAGATAGACGCGGTAGAAGAATTTGGGGACTATCAGGTGAAAGTGTGGAGACGTTCATTTGGTATTCGTCCTCCTCTTCTTTCTGAGTATGATGCGAGATATCCTGCAAATGATGATAGATATAAGGATATTCCTATTGATGAGCTTCCTATTGGGGAGTCATTAAAAGATACCTTAGATAGAGTATATCCCTATTGGGAGAATGAATTAAAACCAGCTATTTTGTCTGGAAAGCGTATTATTATTTCAGCGCATGGAAATAGCTTAAGAGCATTAATGAAATTTTTGGAAAATATATCAGATAAAAAAATTGTAGATGTAGAAATGCCAACAGGACAACCATTAGTATATCATTTAGATGAGAAAAATTTACGAGTATTAAAGAAATATTATCTAATGAAACAAGATAAGAATGGGTTTTGGCAAAAATTATTCTCTATGGGAAAATAATATAGTATATGGCAAAAATTATTATTATTAGGCATGGGGACAGTATATGGGAACAAGAGGGTAGATATACCGGCTGGTCTGATGTTCCTATTATGGCTCAAAGAGAATATTTAAAACATTTAGGATCTCTTTTATTAGATCAGCATTTTCATATTGATATCGTATTTACTTCTCTATTGGAGAGGTCTATTGTAAGTTCTTGGGAAGTACTTCATAATATGTATCGATCATGGGTTCCCGAAGTACATGATTGGAGGTTAAATCCTAGACATTATGGGGTAATACAAGGGCTTACCTATCAGGAAGCATTGTTAAAGTATCCCAATATTGAAGAGATAAAATCAAGTTGGGATATTCGATTTGAAGCAGTATCCATTGATGATGAAAGACATCCTAGTCATGATAGAAGGTATGCTCAGATTCCCTCTGAACAATTAATAGCAGGAGAAAGTTTGCAAGATGTTTGTAATAGGGTTGATGCCATGGTAAGCGATATGTTGATGCCATTATTAGTGGAGGGAAAGGATATACTCATTGTAGCCCATCATGATAGTATTAAAGCACTTGTGCGTAATTTTACGAAATTGTCCAATAATGATACACTTAGTGTCAATATTCCATTATCACATGCAATAGTGTTGGATTATGATAATGCTACGCAAGCGGTTACGCAGAGCATTATTCAGTAATAGGGATCAATTAAGCATATGTACAATCATCAGACTATTGAAAAAAAATGGATTCAGAAATGGGCTGAGGGATTTGTGGATTATACTGCTGATAATACTTCAGACAAAAAAAGTACATATATTTTGGTAGAATTTCCTTTTCCATCTGGAGCTGGGCTTCATGTAGGTCATATTCGCAGTTATGTAGCACAGGATATTAAGGCAAGAATGTATCGTATGCAAGGAAACAATGTATTGTATCCTTTGGGATGGGATGCATTTGGTCTTCCAACAGAAAATTATGCTATTCAAAATAATATATCTCCTATTACTGCAACGGAGAATAATATTAATACCTTTAAAAAACAATTAGCATTATTGGGACTTTCCTTTGATTGGAGTCGTGAGATTAATACTACTGATCCACAATATTATCGTTGGACACAATGGATATGGTTACAAATGTATAAAGCAGGGCTTGCGTATCAAGACACTACTCAGGTTTGGTGGTGTGAAGAATTAAAAACGGTCCTTGCCAATGAAGAAGTCATTGATGGTAAGTCAGAACGTGGAGGGTATCCTTGTGAGAGAGTATCTTTAACACAATGGATGTTAGCAATTACTCAATATGCGGATAGATTAGATAAAGATTTAGATACGGTTGATTATTTACCTGTTATCAAAACACAACAGAGAAATTGGATTGGCCGCAGTGAAGGGGCTGAAATTAAGTTTGAAATTCAAGGACATACAGAATTAATACAGGTGTTTACCACAAGAGTAGATACTTTATTTGGGGTTACCTTTCTGGTATTAGCTCCAGAACACCCGATTATTGATACTATTGTGACGGAAGAATCTAGAGAGTCAATACGAGCCTATCAGAAGCAAACAAAATCTAAAAGCGATTTAGATCGTCAGCAAGAAAAAGAAAAAACGGGAGTATTCACAGGAGCTTATGTTATACATCCATTAACAGGAGAGCACATTCCTATTTGGATAGCTGATTATGTATTAATGGGGTATGGAACGGGTGCTGTGATGGCGGTACCTGCTCATGATGAGAGGGATAAAGAATTTGCAAGTCAATATGGACTCGATATAGTATCTGTGATTACAGAAGATGGTACTCTAGAAAATTCAGAACAATTTTCAGGGATGTCACTAATTGAAGCAAAAGAAAAGATTATTGGGTTATTAGAAGAAAAACATATAGGGCAGAAAAAAATTCAATATAAACTTCGAGACTGGGTCTTTTCCCGGCAGCGATATTGGGGAGAGCCATTTCCTATTGTGTGGATTAATGAACGGTCTTATGGACAAATGTCAGATAAAATTACTGATTTTTTACCTGCAAATCCCGTTATTCGACAAAAAAATGGGAATATTGAATATGCGGTTCCTTTAGCTCCTACAGAATTACCATTAGAATTACCCGAAGTAGAATCATATATTCCTCAGGGACAAGGAGAGGGACCATTAGCTCTTGCAAAAGATTGGGTTCGAGTTTGGTATAATACTCAAACGGGAAAAGCTATTCCTCGTAGTGAGGCTAAGCCTGATGATATGTGGGTAGAGGGTGTTAGAGAAACCGATACTATGCCTAATTGGGCGGGTAGTTCTTGGTATTATCTCAGGTATGCTGATGCTCATAATACTCAGGAATTAGCTAGTAAAGAATCTTTAGAGCAGTGGCTCCCAGTGGACTTATATAATGGGGGTATGGAGCATGTGACCTTGCATCTTTTATATTCTCGTTTCTGGCATAAATTTCTCTATGATATCGGAGTAGTGCCTACAATAGAGCCATATCAAAAGCGTATTACTCATGGAATGATTTTAGCTGAGGGGGGGATTAAGATGTCAAAGTCTAAGGGGAATACTATTGATCCCATTGAAATGGTAGAATCATTTGGAGCAGATGCTTTGAGAATTTATGAGATGTTTATGGGGCCTTATGATGAAGCAATTGCTTGGGATACAAAGGGGCTTATTGGATGTAGTCGATTCTTGAAGAGGGTATATCAATGGATTACAGATATACAAGCTCACACATTACATTCAAGAGATAATATCTCACAATTAGATTATGATACTCATTCTTTAATACATAAAATTACGGATGATATTGAGAATCAAAAAAATAATA
>JALQTA010000040.1 GCA_023264145.1 Minisyncoccota bacterium
ACGACATTTATCTCCGAATTTATAGATAGCAGGGCATACTTCAGCAGGCTGGGTGTTACAGACAATATCTAGTCCATTACAACTTTCTATACCACATTCACTAGAGATTGGGGGAAGGGGATTTGGCTCTTTGGGGATGATATCTACCCGATAATTGCTCACAAATAGAGTTACGACCAAACCAAGTATGATTACGATAAGGGCGATGAGTAAATAATGTTTTGGAATATTTTTCATATGGTGGTTTTAGGATTTTGTATGGAGAGGAAAAACAATATAATAGATAATATAATAAACACATAATTCCCAATTCCTCCTGGAGCGATACCAGCAAGGGTAATAGGTTTGAAGAATCCAAGTATAAGTCGGAGACTATATTCAATAAAAATAAATAGATACATAAGAGGTATGAGAGCTTTGTATCGTACTGCGATGATGAGAAATAGTATTCCAAGGAGTAGTTGAGAAATCCCCCATAATCCAAACATAAAGACAACCGTATTAGCACTTTCTATAGAGTAGGTATCAAGGGGGATAGTGGCTATGCTTTGAGCTCCACCATCAGGAGCTATTATATGAATGAGGCTTCGGAATATGGTAATACCTGTAATGAGATAAAAAGCATAGAGGGCAATAGGATGTCCGGTATAGATATTGGTTATTTGTTTTGGGAAGATATATTTCATAGATGAGTATCTTAATTCTGATTTTATCATATCATGGAATGATAAAAGGAGAGATATATTTGTCAGAATATAAAAAACAGTATACACTACATATAGTACCTAAAATTAATATATTACTATGCCTGATACTCAATCAGATACCAATCAAAACTCTGAACAGAATACCGTAGCTTCTACCCCCAATAATGATAAATTAAGCGAAATTGCTGAATTTTATCAGGACAAAACAGAAAGTCAATCTTCTACCTCTTCTCAAGCCTCGGTAGAACCTATCGTAGAACTGTCTCCTTTTGAGTGTTATCTAGAAGCTTTCCGCAAATATGCTACATTCAGTGGAAGAGCAAGAAGAAGTGAATATTGGTACTTTTATCTCTTTAATTTTCTTGCATATATTGCATTAGGGATCCTTACCGATGCAATACCTGGAGGAGAGGCACTTGTTGGGCTTTATATATTAGCTTCAATAATCCCTAGTTTTGCAGTATCGGTACGAAGACTTCATGATACGGGAAAAAGTGGATTGCTATTATTGACTGCCCTCATCCCTTTCCTTGGACTCCTACTACTCTTAATATTCCTAGTAGAAGATAGTACCCCTGGAGAAAATAAATATGGTCCTAACCCAAAAGGGATTCAGGGATAATAGATTTAATTTAAGCTCCAAATGTATACCCTTCATGGGGCTGCCAAATGTGTCCACATTGCTCACAAAGATGTTTTTTGTGCAATCTTTTTGCCCAATCATCTCTATCGATATGATGAAATCCACATTTAGGACAATGTAAATCAGTATGTATGGTAAAGGTTCCGGTAATGATTGAAGTGTTTTGTTCCGATATTTGCTCTTGGTTGGCCATAAGGACTGCTTCTTATATATGAGTATATTATATCATAAAAAATAGTATCTTGATCTCATAATGTAAATTATCAATAATTATAAATTAGTATTTCTAATAGTAATAAGTTGCAAAATTGTTAAAATTTAGGTAAACTATAATAGTTAATTAAATTATGGAGAGATGGCTGAGCTGGTCGAAAGCACCACACTGCTAACGTGGCATAGGGTAAAACTTATCAAGGGTTCGAATCCCTTTCTCTCCGCCAAAATATATAAAATAGGACCATGGTCCCATTTTATATATTCTAGAGTGGGTGAGAGAAAGCAAGCAACAGTGTTGCTTGTGTAGGGAAGAGAAAGTCGGAGCTTGGTGTGAGTTTGTATAAAGTACAAGGCGAACACGGCGAGACGGGGTTGCGGAAATTTACCGTCAGGGAAATTATCTGTGACCGAATCCCTTTCTCTCCGCCAAAGAAAAAAGAGGGATATTGTCCCTCTTTTTATATTATCTCGTCTCGAATATTTCCTCCATATCAAATCGAACTTTGGGCCAGCTTTGATGGGTGTCTTCTGGGTGACGGTATCCAAGTCCAATTAAAGTGACAGCACTAGAATCGGTAAGTCCTAAAATTTCGTTTACTCGAGGAGCATCAAATCCTTCCATAGGAGCAGCATC
The DNA here is from genome assembly GCA_023264145.1 of Minisyncoccota bacterium. Taxonomy (GTDB): domain Bacteria; phylum Patescibacteriota; class Minisyncoccia; order SW-4-49-11; family SW-4-49-11; genus CALRBF01. Next base: position 2,201 of record JALQTA010000040.1, read on the forward strand.
TACTTCAAGTTGTGCTACGGTACTAAGAAGAACTCCCAGGGAAATATAGGCTTGTCTTCGGCTCCAATCAAAGAATTTTTCGGGAGCGGTTTTATCTACAAATCCTTGAAGCATAGATCTATATCCTGTTAAGGTTGAGGGATCAGCATTCCGAGCTTTGGCTGCCGCTAATACAACATTATCTACATTATGGGTAGTAAGAATATTGGGTATGGTGAGGACGAGTAGGGTAGGTGCTTTGATGGCTTCTTGTTTACCTCCGGCTTCAAAGATTTGTTCACGAAGTTCTGGAGATTGTATAGAAATATATTTCCAGGGTTGAAAATTCATCGATGAGGGAGATAATCTGGTTGCTTCTAGGATAGTGTTGAGTGTTTCTGTTGGGATAGATGTGTCAAGAAATTTATCTGTTGCATATCTCCATTGCATGGCTTCTACGATTGATTTCATAAGGTATTTCATTATATTAGTTCTCACTATGCAGTATACCAAATTATGGAATTCTATGATATACTATATGTATCAAAATAGAGAATAAATATGAAATTATCATACAGTATTATCACCCTGATTTGTCTCCTGACTCTTATTCCTTCTACCAGCTGGGCTAATGTTATATTTCCTAATGGAATATTAATTAAATCGACTGATGATCCCAAAGTGTATTATGTGGAAGATGGAGAAAAGCGTCCTATTGAATCTCCAAATATGCTCAGATCGCAATTTCGTTGGGAAGATGTTGTGGTAACAACTCCTATGGAAATTGAGGCTTTACCCACGGGGGCTGAAATGACATATCGAGATGGTTCATTACTATCTAATAGAGGGGTTGTGTATGTTATATCTGATGGTCAGAGACGTCCTATTGATTCTCCGAGTACCTTCCTTCAGAAAGGATATAAGTGGAGTAATGTGATTGCAGTAAGTGATGCGGAGCTCGCTCCTCATTCACAAGGTGCTGTATTAACAACTGCTTCTAATCATCCAAATGGGAGTTTATTGATGAGACCAGGGGGGGAAGTATTTGTTATTAGAGAAGGTCAGCGACGATATATTCCGAGTCCTTTAATCTTTGAGGCTCGCTATAGATGGGAATCATTGATTGAAGTATCTGACTCATATTTGAACACTTATACTCAGGGGGTAAATGAGTTTTATCCTGATGGGTTATTGATATCTAGTGCATCTGGGGTGTATATTATGCAAAACAATGTGAGACGACCTATTACCTCTCCCGAGGTTTTCGAGAGTTATGGTCTTAATTGGGGGCAAGTGAGAAGAGCGACAGACTTTGAATTATCTATTATTCCCGTATCTGGTGAATTTAATAGTGTGAAACGATATCGTGAAGGGTCTCTCATAATGGCAGATAGTGGGGAAGTATATAGGGTGAATAATATAGGAAATTTACAATATATCCCAAGTCCTCGAATTTTCGTAAATCAAGGATATAATTGGTCTGAGGTGTTGAGACTTCCTGCTCGAGTGATTAATCGATATAGTCAAGCGCCTCGTATTGGGTTTAGAGATAATACCCTTATATCATTTAATGGAGGAGTTTTTCTGATAGAAAATGGATTGAGACGAGCCATTCCAAGTCCTGCTATCTTTAATGCAAGAGGATTTAGTTGGAATAATGTCATTGCAGTGTCTCAAGATGAGTTTAATACCAATGGCATGGGCTCAGCATTATCTGATATTCAGGCTGCAAGTGTAGATGGATATACGATTCCCGCTACAGTGGGGCGTACAGCTAGAGAACAACATTTAGCTCGAGATTGTAATGAAACAGCCGCAGATCATTATGGCAGAGCTGCTACACCACTCTCTGCTCAAAATGGATTATTGACGAGTGGTGGAGCCTTTGCATTACCTTGCCCAGGAGGAAGTCGTAATTCAAGTTTTGCTCCCTTTAGTGTAGATGAAGAAAAATATTATATTACTATGCGCTGGAATTATGTGAGGTGGTATGAGGCTACAAGTACTTTGACTCAAGCACTTACTCCAACTTCAGATAGAATTCCTCTTGCAAGTGCATCTGACTATCCAAATACAGGATGGGTTATTATTAATGGAGAAATTATTGCATATAGTGGTAAAGATGGGAATAGTCTTATTGTTGCTCAACGTGGGGTAGATAGTCCTACAATTGCAGCCAGTCCTCGAGCTCATAACTCGGGAAGTACGGTACAAGAGGTATATGAATTCCGTACTGATATATGGCGAGGACGTACACGTTCAGCAGACTTTAATAATACTGCTAAAAATTGGCATAGAGGCCGCAAAGTATTAGTCACAAATCCAGCAAATGGACGACGTTTAGTTACCATTATTTTGGAAGCGGGACCTGCAATATTCACGAATAGAGTATCAGGACTTTCTCCTGAAGCAATGATTGCTTTAGGAGCGGTTACCGATAATACGTTAGAGTATGGATTCTTATTAGATCAATCGATACCTGTAGGTCCCTTGCCATAATATATGAAAATAGCCCCTCAAATATATCGTAGTATTCTTATAGGAAGCATGTATATGCTTCTTTTCATGCCACAACTTTCTTTGGCTGACACTCCCAATATCCAATCAAGGAATACTTGGGCTACTGCGGATGATAATGCCTTTACTCAAAGCACTTGGCCACCTAATTCAGGGAATACGTTCTCAGTTCGTCGTATTTTACTTCATGATACTGCAATAGCGAGCTTTAACAGTGATACTCTGGATCCAAGGCAAGTTATTCGTTCTATCTTTACCACGCATGCTCGGAATAATGGTTGGGGAGATATTGGATATAATTATATGATTGCTCGAGATGGAACGGTTTATCAGGGAAGAATGGGTCAAAATGGAGTTCGAGGAGCTCATTTATATGTTAATAGAACGGGAGATAACTTTAATTATCAAAGTATTGGTATTGGTCTTATTGGTCGTTATGGAAGTGGATTTGCAGTAGCTCCTGAAGCGATGAGGCAGTCATTGGCACGATTATCTGGATGGCTTAGTTCGGTGAATAGTATTGCTCCTACAGATTTTGTGACAGAACCAGTATGGAATTTTTATACAAGAGCATATACATCTAATTATACAGGATTTCGGTTGACTGATCATGGTGCTGTTGAGGTGGGTAATGGGGATACGAATATGGTCGATATGAGTTGGCTTCGTAATCGGGCTTTAGAGTGGAAAAATTATTATGATAATTCAGTATATCGTGATGATAACGGGAGATTATATACTATTCAAAATGGAGTAAAAACTCCTACAGGAAATGCTTCAGGTAAAAATGTTGTTTCAATTAACGCAACTGAGCTTGCATTATTCCCAGATAATAGTACTATTCGAACCTTTCCTGATGGTTCATTATTAAGAACAGAGACTGGAGTTGGATATCTTGAAAATGGACGCATTC
>JALQTA010000041.1 GCA_023264145.1 Minisyncoccota bacterium
TGACCTATAGTACTCCTTGAGGAATTCTGATACTAAAGGAAAATCATCCCTGACGAATCCAGGGATTTGATTTTCTACTACAGAATTTATTTGAACTCTGGTCTTTACCATAATTTTATGATCTTACTAGGTTTCCGTTGCTATAACTTGATGTCGAAATATAAGTTGATCCAGATGTATCGGAACCTGATGAAATGACATCAGATGCCATATTTACAACACTATTATTAATATCTAGTTGCAAATAAAGATCCTGTAATCCAATTACATCATTTGATCTTGGTATTGCAGATATTTCTATTATAGGTTGTCCTAAAATAGATTTGGAAGTTGATAAAAACTTAATTGGATTTAATAGAACCTCACCTTTTTCATAATCAATTTTTCCTATAGATTTTCTAATTATTATGGGTTCAGAGTCTGAATTCAGTTTAAATGCATATATTGTTCCAGTTCTCATATCAGAATTTGGTGCATCTGAAAAATAAAGTACATCAGATACCCCATCAATAGTAAATCCTGAAGATTTTATATTATACCCAGAGTTATTCTTTATATGGAATGCATTTCCAAAGCAAATTTCATAATCCGCAAATTGATTTAAACTTGCTTTCAAGTCTCTCCTAATCTGAACTTTGGTAATGTTAGAAGTTACTGATTCGTGACTATTATCTACGATATTTTGGAATTTACTATACTTAAATCTTGCACCATATTTATTCAGTTCTGTTGAGTTGGCATAAAAACTAATGTTATTCTGAACTATATTACTTACAAAATTTGGATATATAATATTAAGTAAATACTGTTATTGAAGATTTTTAGACTTTGCGAGAGCTAAAGTTTTATGATGTTTTTCATTTTCTATACAATAGAGTTTTTGTTTAGTATAATAAAGCCATTGCTCTCATAGTTCAACGGGATAGAACCGAGGACTCCTAAGCCTCTAATCCAAGTTCGAGTCTTGGTGAGAGCACAAATAGATCAATATGTGATATACTATAGATACTTATCAGTATCATAATCATGATAAAGACAAAGACTTTTTATATAGGATTAGGAGTATTATTTGCAGGTATTAGTGTTGTGAGTGGGCTTTTCGTTTTTGCCAATACCCCAGATGAGTCTCCAGATATGTCTTCTTTGGGAATTGTACATCATTTACCTATTGAGGGAATGCTGGAGACTCAAATAAGACCTCAAGAGTCTAAAACATTAGAGCTTTCTCCGGTTATCACATTTCAGAAAAATTCAGAAATTCTTCCTGAGCCGACGATTAGTGCCGAGTCAGCTATTATCATTGATTTTGCGACAGGAGATATTTTATATCAAAAAAATCCTTTAGATCGTCATCAGTTAGCAAGTATTACGAAATTGTTAACAGCTATCGTTGTTCTCGAAGAATATCAATGGAATAGTGATAGATATATATCAATGACTCAAACTGCTTTTGATACATATGGGGGAAATTCTTTACAAGTAGGAGAACAGTTTAAGGTGGAAGATATTATAAGAGCTTCACTGATGATGTCAAGTAATGATGCTGCACAACTATTAGCTGAACAGTTTGGAGGGGTTGATGCCTTTATTAAGAAGATGAATCAAAAAGCTACTGATCTTAATATGGAAGGAAGTGAATTTTTTAACTCTCATGGATTAGATCAAAAGCCACAAAGTAATTATAGTACTGCTGCTGATATTGTGAAGCTCACTCAGTATACTTATGATAAGCATCCGGAATTAATGGAAGTCTTGAGACAAAAAGAAACGACGATAACCTCTCAATCAGGACAAGCGATTAGAATTGGGAATACCAATGAGTTATTAGGTGTTTCTTCTCAAATGATAGGGGCGAAAACCGGTCTTACCAATGAAGCGGGAGAAACATTATCATCGGTAGTCTCTATTAAGAATAGTCGTGTTGCAATCTGATATCGGAGGATACCGTTTCCAAGATACACAAAATTTGATAAAATGGGTAGAGGATAACTATTCACTATGATTATAACCGTAACGAATCAAAAAGGAGGGACGGGGAAAACGACAACAAGTATTAATCTAGCATCGTATTTAGCAAAGTTAGGTAAAAAAGTATTATTAGTTGATCTTGACCCTCAAAGTAATGCAACAAGTGGATTGGGGTTTTCTTTGAATGGTAAACCAGGGCTTTATGAACTCATGATGGATAATAGTATTCCATTAAGTCATAGTATTCATCCCACAAGATCTTCTCAGTTAGATATTATTGCGGGATCCTCAGATGTGGCAGGTATAGGAGTGGAGTTGGTAAATATGGAGAGAAGAGAATTTGTTTTAATGGATCAGCTTCAAAGTCTCTCTCATTTATATGACTATATTATTATTGACTCACCTCCTAGTCTTGGATTATTAACGATTAATGGCTTAGTTGCTGCTGATTCTATTGTGATTCCAGTACAATGTGAATATTATGCATTAGAAGGATTGGGGCAATTAATGGAAACAATACAGTTAATTACTGATAATCTAAAACCAGATTTAACGGTATTAGGTGCAGTGCTTACTATGTATGACCGTCGGAATAGATTATCTGCAATGGTAGCAAAAGAAGTAAGTAAATTTTTCCCTGGTTATGTGTTTGATACGATTATTCCTCGGAATGTAAGTCTCTCCGAGGCTCCAAGCTTTGGAAAGCCTATTCATGATTATGCTCCTTTATCGAAGGGATCTTTTGCGTATCGTAAACTCGCTCAAGAATTAATTAAAATTACCCATCCATAAGTTATCAAATCAAGTGCTCTATGATATACTATGGATAAAGTAATATGAATGTATGAATAAAAGTCCACTTGGAAGAGGATTATCATCCTTAATCCCTAATAAGCAAGTTGAAAGGGGAGACTATAAGAATACAAATTCTCTATCAGAATCACAATCTATCACCGATAGACTACTTGATATTGATATACAGAGTATAGAGACCAATCCATATCAACCTCGTACTGAATTTATTCAAGAAGAGATTGAAAATTTATCTCGATCTATTAAAGATAAAGGTATTTTGCAACCTTTAGTAGTAACTCCTACAGACAATAGTCACTATCAATTAATCGCAGGAGAAAGACGTCTAAGAGCTGCAAAATTGGCTGGTTTAACTTCCGTCCCAGTTGTTGTAAGATATCATGTAAGTGACCAAGATAAAGCTGAGCTTGCTTTGATTGAAAATATTCAAAGACAAAATCTTAATCCTATTGAAAAAGCTAAAGGTTTTATGGATTTGCAACAGAAATTTGGTATGACACAGGAATTAATTGCAAAACAGCTAGATATTAGTCGATCATCAGTAGCTAATACCTTAAGATATTTACAACTTCCTCAAAGTGTTCAGGATGCTTTGTCTCAAAATATTATCACAGAAGGTCATGCTAAAATTATTGCAGGACTTCCTAATGCTGAGCTTCAAGAAAAAGTATTAAAAAATATTGTAAGCGAAGCACTGAATGTACGACAAACAGAGCAAATTGTTAAAAAAAATCCTCAAGCTATTCAAAATCAAGTAAGTCCAGAAGTTAAAACCTGGATATCAAAATTATCAGATACTATACATAATAAAGTAGAAGTACGTCGTAAAGGGAAACGATATATTGTAACGTTAAATTTTTTTGATGAATCAGAAATTGAAAGTCTCTATAAAAAACTTTCTTAATAGTGGTATCTATGAATATCCTTAGTATTGACTATGGTGATGCACGAATAGGTTTGGCTCATGGATCAACTGATCATAATATAGCCCTTCCTTTGCAAGTAGTTCAGAATAATACTATGCTGTGGGAACAATTATATGCTATTGTGAAAGAATATTCTATTGATTATATTCTAGTAGGTATTCCTCTGAACTTTCAATCTCAAGACACGCAGCAAACACAGAAAGTAAGGAATTTTATTAAAGAGTTGCAAGAAAAGTTCCATTTACCTATTGAGGAATTTGATGAAAGATTAACAAGTTCTTTAGCCAAACGATATATTCCTCGAGGACAAAGTATTGATATTGAGTCTGCTCGTATTTTATTAGAAGAATGGTTTAATAAACGACTATCAGTATGAAATTAAGTATCGTTATTCCTGCATATAATGAAGAAAATAGAATAACTCCTACCATCGATAGTGTGGTTGCATATGCAGAGAATACATTTCCTCATCAATACGAGATACTTATTGTGCTTGATGGCTCAATCGATAATACTCCCTATATTGTTGAACAATTATCTAAAAGATATCCTGCTATTAAAATTTTTACGAATGACACCAATCAAGGAAAAGGAGCTGCAGTAAGGCGGGGAATATTAGCTTCCGTTGGTGAATATGTATTATTTATGGATGCTGATAATTCAACACATATTGATGAATTAGATGCTATGCTCCCTCTGTGTGAAGAGGGGATAGAAGTTGTGATTGGTTCTCGAGATATGAAAGATAGTCATATTGCGGTTCACCAAGCACGATATAAAGAACTATTGGGAGACTTAGGAAATTGGTGGATACAAATTGTATTAGTGGGGGGGCTGAATGATACTCAATGTGGGTTCAAGGTCTTTCAGGGAGATATTGCACGACAATTATTTCAGAAAGTCAGTATGAAGGGTTGGTCATTTGATATAGAGGTATTAGCTTTAGCACGATATTTAGGATATACCATCAAAGAAATGCCCGTGATATGGTATAATGATAGTGAGTCACATGTAACCTTATTTGATTATTTGGCAGTACTTAGAGATACATTTATTATAAAATATCGACTCTTAAGTAACTATTACCAATAAAAATATGAAAAAACAAAAAATAACTCAAGAATTTCGCCAAGATCCATTTACCTCAGAGTGGGTCTTGGTTTCTACTGGAAGAGAAAAACGAGTTAAAACAATTATTGAACCGATTACTAAAACAAGTGATTTATCTCGTCTTATAAATCCATTTGCAGATATTATTAACAATGCTACTGAAAAAAACACCTTATTACAAGTAAAAGATGAAGATAATATATCTCAGGTTATTGTTATTCCGAATAAATATCCGTTATTAAAATCTATTCATTCACCGGTATATGACACAGAAGGACCTTATCACTATGTGTCAGGGGAAGGAATGCATGAGGTGGTGATATATCGAGACTTTGATACTCCTATACGGAGTTTCTCCCTTAAAAAATTAATATTAGTATTTCAAGCCTTTCAGTTGCGTAGTTTGGATTTGATGAAATCAAAACATATTCGATATATTTCTATTATTCATAATCATGGAATGAAAGCTGGAGCCACTGTTGCTCATCCACATTCTCAAATTATAGCTTCACCTATTGTACCTGATGGAATAGAGAGGATAGTAGAGGGAGCTCAGTTATATTATCAATCCCATAAGCGCGATTTAGCTCAAACTATTATTGATTATGAGCAAGAACAAGGATCTCGTGTGATTTATGAGAATGAAGATTTTATTGCAATTGCACCATATGCTTCTAAAAC
>JALQTA010000042.1 GCA_023264145.1 Minisyncoccota bacterium
ATTACGATTAGTATAGCAAATAAAAGCTCTTTCGTCTAAAAAGAGCTTTTATCATATAGCTTATTCCTTATATTGGTATTGGGGAGAGGGACTCGGTCACAAGTAATTTCCCTGACGGCAAATTCTCGCAACCCCGTCTCGCCATGTTCGCCTTGTACCTTGTACAAACTCACACATGGCTCCGACCTTCAAGCCCCACAAGAATAGTCCAAACGAACTATTCCACTATTGGTACTAGGAGAGGGACTCGAACCCTCACAGTGTTTAATCACCGACGGATTTTAAGTCCGTTGCGTCTACCATTCCGCCACCCTAGCAGTGTTCAATTATTATAGTCTATTTTTTTTGATTAATCAAGCACATATATTTAGGCCGGCATTCTTCTAATGTTCCACGTAGAACATCTTAGTCAAGACCCTCTAAAATATTCGGGTAAAATTGAATATAGCTTTTACGATGACAATTATCCACAATACATGCAATCGCATCTATTGTAATATCCATATACTCTAATTTCTGCTTCTGGACATATATTTGAGCCCCTTTCTTGAGATGATTCACCTTGCGAGGAGTAATATTATAGATAGGAAAATCAAGGTTTTCCACAAGTTTTCCACATTTATACACAGTTTTCACTTCGACAATGTGTAAAACATTGTCCTTAGTCGCAACAATATCAAGTTCAGATAATTTACCTAATCTCACATTTTGATCAATAATTTCAAAGCCCTTAGAAAGTAAAAATTTAATTGCCAAACGCTCCCCGAGACTACCTTTGTTTTTTGTATCCATATACATAATCATAGCACTCAAGGGATAAAATCCCCAAAAGAAAGAAAAGGCCAATTAATCCCATCTCAGACCATAGTAACAATATGACATTATGTACCGGCTCAAATTGCCATAAAGCTCTATTATTATCTGGAATATATGCAACATATTGTCCCAGCCCCACACCTAACCACATATGAGACCCTATAATACCCAACGAATCCTGAACATATACAAAACGTTTTATGAGAGTAGCTATAATATCATTATATGGGGTTGTAGCGACAATGAATATAACTCCCAAAACTATTCCCTTTACTATTCTTGATGTCGATGAGAAGAGTGTTTTTTGAAATTGTTCCACGTGGAACATTGATGACTTTTTTAAGGATGTCAAATAGATTCCATCCAATATTATACCCAATAGAAGCCCTGATTTTGAAAATGTTAATATAATGAGTATATGTAATATCAACGCGATACCCCTAAACATCCAAGAAGAAATATGTATTGGTTTCGCATAGAGAATATAAAGACCCACAGTACTCGTAATAATCCATATCTGGGGAGAAGTAATCAAATAATGATCAATCATCCCTGCAATACCTATTCCTAGGATAAATAGTCCTATACTCAATTTCTTACCTAATTGCTTACGATAGAGCGACAATAAAGCCAATAATGATACAAATGATAAAAGATTGGGATGAGAAAATGTTCCATATCCTCGAATAATCGTATCTGTTCCTAAGGTAACTTTTGCAACTCCTGCTAAAAGAGGAGATAATACCGGCTCCACCACCAAGGGAAGAGACAAACTTGATTGCCTTATCATTTGAACTATTACAATAATACTTTGTCCCAACAACCCAACAATAACTCCTTGAACCAGATAAAGAAGACCATAAGAGTATTTTTGCAGTCTAAAGACATACCAAGCTAAACTTATCCCCATATATATTCGTATCAATAAAATCCAAGAAATAAGCGGATATTTGGTAGTCATTCCATACAATCCCAAGCCCAAAAAGAGAGTTACCCACAACTTATCCACAATTTTAGATGAACTAAATGGAAATTGTTGAGAAGTCCATAAAGCTAATATAAAGCCAACTATCAACAATATATCCCAGTGATAAAAATAACTCGTCAAAAAAGGAGACTCTACCCCTCGTACATCATACGAAACAATAGTTGTCCTTATGGGGATAGTTAACAATATCCCTAATAATCCCCAAATATATACCTTTATCTTATATTTCATTTCTCTTCTTTTTCGATATTCACCCTTGTACTCCCAGACAGAATAATGTATATTTGTATATGTATTTACTATTATCATATCATATTCAGATTGTGAGAAATATACACAAAATTCATAGTTATCCTCAAGTTATCCACAATTTTATCCTCACTCCTTATGTCATTTAAGAATATCGTAGTCATTGGAGGAGGCACAGGAAGCTTTACCGTATTATCTGGACTCAAAGTCTTCAGGAATCTGAATCTTCACGCCATTGTTACCATGGCGGATAATGGAGGATCTACGGGAAAACTGAGAGATGAATTAGGGGTATTACCCCCAGGAGACGCCAGGCAATGTCTTGTAGCATTAGCTGAATCTTCTGATGTACTAAGAGATTTATTCAATTATCGATTTGACTCTGGAGAATTATCTGGACATAATTTTGGAAATTTATTTTTATCTGCACTTGAAAAAATCACCGGTAATTTTGAGGAGGCAGTCAAAACTGCAAGTGCAATCTTATCTATTCGAGGACAAGTTATCCCGGTAACTACCGAGAATATTCATTTATCCATGACTTTAGCAAATGGAGAGACATTATTAGGAGAAAGCGCTATTGCTACCTGCGATGTTATTTCTCATCACAAGGTATCTCATATTGAATTACTCCCTAAAACAGAAATCAATCCCAAAGCCTATGACGCCATTATGAAAGCGGATAGTGTCATTATAGGTCCAGGAAATTTTTATTGTAGCCTAGTACCTGCTATGATTGTCCCTGGGATGAAGGAAGCTCTTAGTAAGACCTCAGCCCAAATCATTTATAATGTAAATCTTATGTCAAAAACAGGACATTCTAATGGATGGTCAGTAGAAGAACATATTCAACAATTACATCGATTTATCGGCGCAGAGGTGATTGATATAGCCCTATATAACACCACCCACCCTAATAAAGACCTTATTGAAAGATATAAAGAAGAAGGACTCCCAGTACAAAGAGACACTGATACAAGTTATATCGGAAAAACAGCCCTTATTGGAGAAGATTTGATTGCAGACACCCTCTTTATCAACCAACACAAAAAAGACCCTATACGGCGCACTTTTATCCGTCATGATTCTCTTAAGTTAGCAGAAGCTTTGTATCGATTAATTTAATATTGCCTTTCCCTCAATCATATGCTACCATAGAGGCGCTATCTGCACCTTTGAGACATGATGAAATTCAATGTTCCTAAGCATCAATTGTCCAACTTTTGGATGGGGCTCAGTGGAGGATTTGTTCAGCTTGGATTTGTTATCTTGGCACTTCTACAAGTATGTCTCTTACAGTTACTGAATCTTATCATCTATATTGATATGATTATAAGAGGCTCGTTATTTGTTACTGGCATAATAATAATCTACAGTGTTATCGAGCTCATATTGTTAGTACAAACATTACACCTTGTATACTGTAATCAAATGTCATATTCTGCCGCAAAAAGAAAAGTTGCGAGAAGGAAAATCCGTTTCAACAGAGAAGTTGACGAAAAATCCTGGTAACCTCAATTATTTACCCATATATACCAAAAAGGAGGTTTTTACCTCCTTTTTTTATCTATTTGAACGTTTACGCTCATTTGCATCCAATACTCTTTTACGGATACGGAGATTAAGCGGAGTAACCTCCAAGAGCTCATCATCGGCCAAATATTCAATACTTGCCTCCAAAGACATATCTTTTGGCGGAGCAATAAAGACACCATCATCAGAACCAGAAGCTCTCATATTGGTTAATTTCTTCGCTTTTACCGGATTAATCTCCACATCTTGTTCTCGATTAGACTCTCCCAAAACCATTCCAGGATAAACCTCAGTTCCATCGGAAACAAAGAATACTCCTCGGTCTGAGGCTCCATCAAGAGCATATTTAGTAATTTTACCAAGTTCTAGAGATACAATAGACCCTGTTGAACGTCCTTTACCACTAGATACCCGAGGACCATATTCAAGGAATGAACTATTCATAATCACTGTTCCCTTAGACAAAGTTAAGAGAATGCTTCGAAGTCCAATTAAATTTTGGGTGGTAATCTTATATTCAATATGAGACTCATTATGGTCATTAATTTCCATATTAACAAGCTCTCCTTGTCGCTTATTAACTGCCTCAATAATTTTACCACTATATTCTTCTGGAACATCCAGAGTCAAAAGCTCATAAGGCTCTTCTACTGTTCCATTATTATCCCGTAAGATCACTTGAGGTCGCCCAACTGAAAATTCATACCCCTCTCGTCGCATTGTTTCAATCAATACCGCTAAATGAAGCTCTCCTCGTCCTGCCACTAAAAACTTATCGGGACTTGCAGTATCTTCAATATTTAAGCTAATATTCGTCTCTTGTTCTTTATATAATCTATCTCGTATCATTCGAGAGGTAGAGTATTTCCCTTCTTTTCCAGAAAATGGACTATCATTGATCGCAAACATCATTTGAAGAGTAGGACTTTCTACCTCAATAGGATCAATTTGTACGGGGTTTTGGGAGTCCGCAATAGTATCTCCAATCTCAATCCCTCCAATACCCGCAATAACTGCAATATCTCCAGCAATCAATTCATCAGTATCAACAAGATCCATACCACTATAGCGAAGTAAACTAGTAATAGTATTTTTAGTCTGATTACCTGCTTTATCAATACGCACTACTGACATTCCTTTTACAATTCGTCCTGCATCAATACGCCCTACAGCCATAGTTCCTTTGAATTTATCAAATTGAAGATTAAGGGTAAGCATTCTAAAGGAATCCTCAATAGGAGAAGTCGGAGCCGGGATTTCATTAATAATAACCTCAAATAATTCACCTAAATCTTTTCCTGTTTGATCAATTTCAAGAGAAGCAGATCCATTGATAGCTGAAGCATATACAATAGGGAAATCTAATTGTTTATCATTTGCATTCAAATTTACAAATAAATCAAAAGTTTTATCAACCACCGCATCAGGGTTAGCATCAGGTCTATCAATTTTATTAATCACCACCACTACGCTAAGCCCAAGAGCTAACGCCTTTTTAAGCACAAATTTGGTTTGTGGCATAGGACCTTCTTTTGAATCCACTAAAAGCAAAGCTCCATCCGCCATTTTAAGCACTCGCTCTACCTCTCCACCAAAATCAGCATGCCCTGGAGTATCAATAAGATTTAAAGTATATTCCTGACCCTGAGTCGTATATTTAACTTTAACTGGTTGCATTTTAATCGTAATCCCTCTTTCCCGCTCCAACTCCATAGAGTCTAATAATTGGGCTTTCATTTTACGTTTTTCAACAGTTTGAGTTAATTCTAAAATACGATCAGATAATGTAGACTTCCCATGATCGATATGAGCTATAATACTAAAATTACGAATATATTGCATATGTGTATTATTATAGCTAATTTATGCAATATATTCAAGGTATTAAAATTTGAAGACCGA
>JALQTA010000043.1 GCA_023264145.1 Minisyncoccota bacterium
CCCGAGAAGCTCCGATTTGGACTTCAAGACCTGATTGAATTGATTCGCGAAACAAATCCCAATATTGACCTCAAATTATGGGGAATAAAAGATGCAAAAACAGCAACCCATCTGATCGATGAAGTAAATCGTGGAGAATGTACTCTAGAGCTCGTAGATGGAGTATTGTATCGGAATATTGAAGTTGTCAGTATCACTATCTATTATCAAGAAAAGAAAACGCTTATTCTTAGAGAAATTGAGCAGATATTTGCTGATGGGAGACCGCGTAATCGAAACCTTCCTGATCAATGCTCTGTGGCGGACAAAATACAGCTTGGCAAAGAAAATCCCCTAGATGCTGCCTTAAGAGCTATCAATAAAGAAGAGTTAAGTGAAATCAAGGATGTCCCTGTTACTGAGAATCAGTTACGATTCATGAGGACTATTCAGCGAGAAAATTCCTCATCGAGCTATCCGGGAATTATCACCCATAAAACAATTCATACCTTTGAATGTATCTTTACAGATGAACAATTCAATCCAAAAGGATATACCGAAATTCAGGATGACAAAATAACTCGATTCCGATGGTTTCCCTACATCCCCTCCCAGCCAGAGTAATTACTCTGGCTTTTTTGTCACTTTCCAACATATGCTATACTAATACTAGCCCTTTGCACCTTTTTATCATGAAAGATACTCTTAACTCCATTCTCGTACTTCTTTTGGATATGCGGAATATGGAGTCAAAAATTCATCTCAAGAACTTTCTTAAGAGTACGGCTCCAGCAGAATACTGTATATTACTAAACCCTCGACCTCAAGATATTCGTCAATTACGCGGAAAATATCGCCCCCAAGAACAGACAGATCCTCATGCTCGATGCACTATTCTATCTAGAATCAATATTGACACTGATTCATACCCTCTACCTCCCGCTAAGGCTCGGTGGATTGTCATTCACAATGTTCGTTGTCTCTTGATTGAAATACTGGGTATATATTTTCTCCTCAGTTATCTTGACGATGTAGAGGAACGATATCAACAAGACTTCTTAATTGCGGCAAGTCGGTATAGTATCACGAAGAATAACTTCATTGATACCCCACACTTTCTGATTGGATATCTTGATCATCGGAGATATCAGGGTCTAGAACTCATGAATGCTCTCGATTGGCAATATCTAGAACCTGATGGAGGAGAGTATCGTGACTATATGTCATCATTCCATCTCCTCCTTCACGCTGATCATGTAGATACATATTCAGCCTTTTCAATAGATTTTGTGGAAACAGAGAATCTAGAGAATTCAGTACCTTTACATGCATCCTACAGCCATCCTATCTTGCTTCATATTCCTTGTTCTGAAGAAAATATAGAAGAACATCTGCTTGCATGTCTACAAAAAGATCATTTACGGAGAACCCCCTAGCCAGCTCTACTCGGAGCTGGTTTTTTCTTTACTTTTTCATCATAATATGATATCCTTGCTCTGATCTGCACATTCCCATAGCCATGGACGAAATCACTTTCTGGGCTTGGAATATCTGCGCAGGAGGACAATTCCCCTCCTATGACACTCAGGTCCAATACGGACCAACTCCTCGACTCAATGCCATTGCATCAGAAATCAGTTTTTTTGCACCCGATGTGGTAGCAATTATTGACGCCTTTGGATGGAATAAATGGCCAACATTTCTTTTCGATGAACTGTTTCCACAGTATCGGTTGGAGGGAGTATATCCAGTGGGCGATATTGATATTGTGGATTTGAACTATGCCATCTTGGTAAAGCATAAAATCCCCAAGGGGGTAGTGACATCAGAAATCCAACTCCTAACCAATTATCGCAATGTGGTGAGTCTCAGAATTTATGAGACAAGGATTACCGTAGCTTATCTAGAGGCCAATAAATCCTCCAAGCGAAAAGAAGAGCTGAAGGCTCTTCTGCGGACAAATGCAGACCTGATTGTGGGAGACCTCAATACCATATTCATCGATGCTCGAAGAACATTTTTCACCTCACCAGGTAACGTTTTTCAACATTGGAGAGTATTGGGATTATGGATTGTCAGCAGTCTCATTCGTGGTATGTTTGTACCCCCCCGGGTACTTACAGACTATCATTGGATACCCCTGGTCAACGCCCCTACTTTTCCACTCCCTTACTTTTGGGAAGTTTTCCTTAAGTCGGGCTGGAAAAAACGGACATCTTGGGTATGGAGTAATTTCCTATTCCCAGCTCCCGTACTTCAAGTTGACCACTGTCTCCAAAAAAAAGCTGGGAATATTGTGCCGATTCAGTTTCAAGCTGAAATCATGTACAGTAACGGCCTAGCCAACGTGTCTGATCATTGTCCGATTTTTATCAAGATCAGTCCTGACTGAGTCTCAGTTCTCGCCACTCTCCCTCCGGAGGGTGGCTTTTTTCTTTACTCCATATAGAAAATATCCTCAATCAATGATACACTAGATACAATTGTTACGCAGACTATATGGTGAAAGCTTTTATCAAAAAACAATATCATAATCCCTTATTTCGTGGGGGCTTAATTGTTTTTATCGGATCATTTGGAGTAGGAGGACTGAACTATGTCTTTAATATTATTGTGGCTCGTATCTTGGACAAAGAGCAACTTGGAGCATTTGCGAGTCTATTTTCTCTTCTCAATATTCTGGTTGTCTTTGGAGGTGCCCTCACGCTAGTGGTCATCAAATTTACCTCTGTTCTGTATGCAAAAAAAGATTATCCTGCCCTCGCATCTTTTATTCGTATACTATCCTATTATCTTGGAATTATTTCTTTAGGACTTATTATTCTATTTGGATTAGTGAGCCCCTTTATTTACCGATTTTTGCATCTTGAATCATTTGGCCCTCTTATTATTCTTGCAATAGCGTTAGGATTATCTCTGATAGGATCTATAGGAACAAGTGTATTACAAGGAACTCAGCGATTTACCCAATTTACCCTATCAAGTCTTTTTGGGACTATTATCAAAATTGTGGCTCTTCTCCTCTTTACTCTCCCCTTTTGGCCTATGTCTCCCGTAACGGGAGCAATGATATCTGTTCCCGTATCTGGAATATTGATGCTTGCTTTATCTCTTTACTTTTTGCGAGATATTTTATCCCAATATGATGCATCCAAGAGTAATCTTCCTCATTTTAAATGGAAAGATATTATTCTTTATACCATTCCAACAACTCTTACCGTACTGGGAATTACCTTGCTCAACTCAGTAGATGTAATCTTAGCTAAACATTATCTTATCTCCGATGCCTCTGGAGATTATGCGGCTTTAGCCACCCTAGGGAAAATTATTTTCTTTGCAACATCCGCCATCCCATGGCAATGTTCCCCATTGTCTCAGCTCGTCATGCTGTAGATGAACCTCATCGTAAAATGCTTTTTGCCTCTCTTGGATCTGTAACCTTAATGAGCTTTGCTGCCTTTTTGATGTATCAATTCTTCCCGGAGTTTATCATTAATACCCTCATTGGATCCAAATTTATGCCTATAGCTCCTCTTCTCGGTAAATTTGCTATCATTATGGGAATGTATTCTCTTATTAATGTGATTATTAATTATTATCTATCTATACAACGATATAGTATGAGCTTTATCCCGATATTAGGAAGTATCTCTTTAGCTATTCTCCTTTATCTCAATCATTCTTCTCTCGAGATTATTGTAAATATGGTACTTTATAATATGACGGGAGTATTTATTGTTACTATTATCACAGGACTTATTGCAAGAAAAATTCGCTCTACAAAATAATATATTCTCCTAAGATGCACTTTGCGTTACTGGACGCTTGTGCAATTTAGCTTGTCTTTGATAATACCGAATAATGCGTAATCGATAAAAAATTCCCAAGGTATCTACTAATGTATCACGAATAGATTTATAGGTAACTCCACTCCCCGTTAAATTGAGATACAGTCGCACCGGAACCTCTAATATCTGATATTTATAATACCGAGCCAAGACTAACATCTCAATATCAAAAGCATAGCGTTTCACCACCATTTGATCCATAATAAAGGTAATTTTTTCTCTTTCAAACCCTTTCAGTCCTACTTGCGTATCACTTACCCCAAGCCCAAATAATACAAAGGTGGTAAGTTGAGCACAAGCACTAATTACTCTTCGGAAAAAAGGATATTTAATAACCGAACCTCGAGCTCGTTTGGAGCCAATCACTACAGGAGCCTCCGTAATCTGCAAAGTTGCAATCACAAGAGAAATATTCTCTACCGGGAAGTCCAGCCCCGCATCATAAAAAATAACATATTTCCCTTTTGCAAATTGTAATCCATATTTAAGAGCCCAACCTTTCCCTTGATTCGGAGTAGATAAATTTACTGAAGTTATCTCAGATTCATATGGATAAGCAGCATCAAAGGTTTCCTGACATCCATCAATTGCAATAATAATTTCTATATGTTCTGGTTGCTGAATCGCATAAGCCTCAAGAGCTTGTATTGTTTTTCCTATATTATCCTTTTCTTTATACGCCGGTACAACAATACTAATATCAACCATATATTATGATAAATTCTTACTTATATTGTATCACAGAATATGATATAACCCAATATTATGTACTCTTAGGGTTTTTCCATATTTTTCGGAAGCCAAGCCATACTCCTCCACCGACTGCTATCAATATCAATCCATAGGAAATGATCTCAGCAATCAGGACATTGCGTGCTTTATAATACCCAAAAGTACATTCACTATTGGCAGGAAGTATTGCTGATTGAATCAATCCATTCCGTTCAGGCTTTGTCTCGACAGTTTCAGTCCCACAAGCCCATGTAAATTGAGGAGTATATCGTTCTGATATCTTCACTGTCACTTCTTTATCTCCAGTTTTGACGATAGGAGTATAGGAGAAAGAAGCCTCAATACCATCACCTGACACATATTCTTGCACCTCTGGAATACGATATATACGATACCCATCAATAGTTGTCGTGACACGAGTCAACTCTCCTCTTCTTTGGAGAAGATAACAGCTTACCAAATTTTTATCATTCTCAAATCTATCATCACAATAATTATCATAGCTGGTTGCCACAATATATTTAACATTATTTTCTCGCAAGATCTCTATCCATTCAGGAACAGAATATTGGAGTAAAACTTTATCAAAATTATTAAAAACTCTTTGATTAATAGCCATAGCCCTGGTATGATTCCAAGAGCCATCATCATCCCGAGTAAGGTCAAGAATACGATACTCCTGATTAGGATTTAGCTCATCGATAATGTGTTTAGCTTTATCAAAACCGGGATAATGATGATCAATAGAGGAAACGGTCCAAAACGTATACATTTGTAATCCTTGATATCGAGCTGAGATAATAATCATGAGTAAGAAAACCGGTATAGATAATATGCCTATAATACGCCATTGCTTAGTCTTGATCTCATGCGTCATAT
>JALQTA010000044.1 GCA_023264145.1 Minisyncoccota bacterium
ATTCTACTTTTACTCCTTTTGGCACATATATAAATGTTCCTCCACTCCAAACAGCGGCATGCAACATAATAAATTTATGATCATTAATAGGAATACATTGAGTCATAAAATATTTTTTGACTAAATCAGGATATTCTTGCAGAGCGGTATCCATATTCTCAAATATAACGCCCTTATCCTTCAGATCTTGTTTAAGATTATGATATATCATATCTGAGTCATATTGAGCCCCTACCCCCCCAAGAGCCTGCTTCTCAGCTTCTGGTATCCCTAATTTATCAAATGTATCTCGTATATCTTGGGGTACATCATCCCAGGTTTTGGATTCTTCTGCATTTGGTCTACTAAAATAGATAATTTGATCTAAATCTAATCCATTCAGACTAGGACCCCATTGAGGTAATGCTGTTTTTTGATATAAATCAAAGGCTTTAAGCCTCTTTTCTCTCATCCAATTAGGTTCATTTTTTTGTTTAGAAATTTCTTCGATCACTTCACGTCGTAATCCCGGATCGGTTTGAAATTTTCCTTTATGTGAACTTGAATTGTCATATACTGTTCGGTCCATACTTTACTACTAGTCAAAATGTATTCTTATGTTATACTATAGCAAAGTAATGTAATTATCTCAATTAGTTAAGTTATATTGACGTATGGATATCTTCTTTAGCTACCTTATGAATAATGGGGTGCCGCGTGAAACGATTGATATTCTTTTGATGTTCCCTATTATGGCAGGGTTTATTGTTGCCGCCCGACAAATTGTAGGGTTTAAAGCCTTTGGTATTTATACCCCGCTTATCATCACCTTTGCCCTGACTGAAATTGGTTTTAAGTACGGAGTGAGTATTTTTATTGTGTCATTAGTGGTAGCTTCTATTGTACGATATCTCCTTCGTAAAATTCGTATTCTCTACTTACCTAAAATGGCTTTAATCTTATCTATTACTGCCCTATCTATGTTCCTTAGCTTAGTGTGGGGGATTTTCTCAGACAGTACCGTCTTTGTACAAGCTTCAATTTATCAAATTTTGATTATTATCACTCTTGTTGAAAAATTTATCAATGCTCAAATGGAAAAAGGCTATCGTACTGCCGTTGTGTTATCTATTGAAACATTAATCTTAGCCTCTCTTGGGAATTTAATTATGACTACTACCCAACTTCGTGACCTCGTATTTTATAATCCATGGATTATTTTGATTGTATTTGCGGGAATTATATTCCTTGGACGTTATGAGGGACTCCGAATTTCTGAATATATCCGATTCCGTAAAATTATTAGCAATCAATAGGCTATGAATTGGCTAGAATCATTTGTATTTAGTCAAAAAATACTCGGGATGAATGCCCGTAATCTTTCTTATATTAAACCGTATAACTATCGCAAATGGGTACGTCTTGTCGATAATAAAATTAAATTCAAAAAAGAACTTCAAAAACATAATATTCCTACCCCAAAACTTCTTGCTACGGTACGGTCCTATGAAAAACTCAATGAATTTGATTATACCAAACTCCCTAAAAGTTTCGTCCTAAAGCCAACTTCTGGATTTGGAGGTGAAGGAATTATTGTTATATTCGGAGAGGATAAGAAAAAAACTGCTGATGGAGAACGTCAATGGGTTAAAACCAAAGGAGTCAAGCTGAGCGAGACTATGATTCATAATCATATGAGCAATATTCTCGATGGGACCTATTCCCGTACCAATAGCCCCGATGTGGCTTTCTTTGAAGAAAGAATTAAACTTAATAAATCATTTAAGCATTTAGCCTATAAAGGAATTCCAGATATTCGGGTGATTGTGTTTAATCGTATTCCCGTAATGGCAATGATACGAATCCCTACCAAAGAATCTGATGGCAAAGCTAATCTTCATCTTGGAGGTATTGGGGTAGGTATTGACATGGCAACGGGAGTTACCACTAATGCCATTATGCGAGAACAGTTTATTGATACCATTCCTGGAACTGAGATTAATTTAGCGGGAATTCGCATCCCCTATTGGAATACTATTTTAGATATTGCCATTCGTACTGCCGATGTTACTAAATTAGGGTTCACCGGAGTAGATATTGCCATTGACCGCGATGCAGGACCCGTAGTACTAGAGGCTAATGCCCGACCTGGACTTGCCATTCAAATTGCAAATCTTGCCCCTCTCAAAGAGCGGCTCGAAAAGGTCAAAGGACTTAAAGTCAAAACTATAAAAAGAGCTATTCGACTTGCTAAAGATTTATTTGGAGGAGAAATTGAAGAAGAAATTGAGGAAATCACGGGACGACAAGTGATTGGACTTATTGAGGAGATTACCTTAATCGGTAAAAACAATCAGAAACAAAATGTACAGGCAAAAATTGATACGGGAGCAGGGAAAACCTCTATTGATGAGTCATTGGCCATTGCTCTTGGATATGAGGATGTATTGCGTCATATGAAAACGTTTCATATCAAATCGGTACTAACTTTAGATGAAGTGAATAGTTTGTCCAAAGATAAAATTTGGCAACAAATAGAAGAACATCCTGATATTATAGGAGTATCTAAGGTAAGAAGTAGTCATGGATATTCCTATAGGCCTATTATCTATATTCAAGTAAAAGTAGGAAATGAAATATTTGAAACTAAAGCTAATATTATTACTCGTACTGGTTTAAAATATCCTATTATTCTTGGAGAAAATTCTCTAAAACGATTTATTATTGATCCCAGAAAATAGCTTAGAATGATATATTGTATCAAGATTTAGTCTATGCTATACTAATATCAACCTATATTTTATATGACAATCAAAATACATACAGATGGTGCTTCTCGTGGAAATCCAGGTCCCGCTTCTCTTGGAGTAGTGATTGAGCTTCCTGATGGAAGTATTAAAACTCATCATCAGACCCTTGGTATTGCGACTAATAATTATGCAGAATATCAAGCAATTGTAGTAGCTCTCGAGAAAACAAAATCTCTTGTGGGTAAGGTGAATACCAAAAAATATGCAGTTGAGGTATATCTTGATTCGGAACTTGCCCAAAAACAATTAACCGGTATTTATGAGCTTAAAGATGAGGCCATTCAAAAAGCCTTTATTCAAATTTGGAATTTGAGAATTAAATTTAAATCTGTTGATTTTATTCATATTCGCCGTGAACTCAATAAACAAGCGGATGCTTTAGCTAATAAGGCGCTAGATGAAAGTTAATATACCCATATGAATAGAACAATACAAAAACTCTTTGCTTGGTCATTAATCCTTTTATTCTTTATTATTGCCCCAGCTATTGCTTTGTATAGTATGGGATATAGGCTCACCAGAGATGATAATGATACACCGACTTTAGTAAGTACAGGGGGTATTCGTATTAATACCAAAATACCCTATGAAATTACTATCAATGACAAAATGGAATCCAAAAGTCCTCTTTTGAAAGTTGGACTTGCACCGCAAGACTTAGATGTTATCTTATCTCTCCCTGGATATCAGCCTTGGGGCAAAAAAATAAGCATCCAGCCTTCTTTTGTTCAATTAATTAGTGATGTTACCTTATTTCCCATAGAACCCTCCTTAGAGCAATTTTCTGACCTTAGAACTGCACGAAATATTCGCCGTATTCCTAATACTTCTTTAGTACTATATACCTCCTATAATCCCAATGAATCTGGTTTATGGACTTTAGACCTTGATACCAATATTCGAAAACGTATTACTAATAGTATCACCTTAGGGGGCCTTGATAATCAAGATTATTTTGATTTCGTATGGAGTGATTCTGGCAACACCTTAAGCTTTAGAACCTCTATTAATAATGAGATGCAATATATTGTTGCTACCAATATTGATACTACCCCTGTCCTGACTACTCTCAATTCTCTTGCACCTATTTCGGATATTGCTAATAACCCTATCTCCATTGTAAGTCTTGCCGCTGATAGAGTATTTTTTATTCAAGCTGGATCTTTATATGAAGTAAATCCTCCTTTTAATAGTGTATCTAGTGCCTTAGTCAGTGATATTATCTCGAGTGACTTTGTTAATCAAACCCTGTATTATACTTCTTCACGTGATATTGGTAATATACGAGTTTATAGTCTCGATACCAAAAGAAATACTTCCATACCATTACCGGATATTACCGTCAAAGAAATCTTTATAAGTCCAAATGAAGGTCATCTTGTTATTATAGATGATAAACAACATGCCTGGTTGAAAGCCTTAGGAGAAAACACTGCTGATTTCAATAAAATATCTGATATAAAGATTACTGATATTGAATTTGCTAGTGATTCCAAAAAGGCACTTCTTATCAGCAATAATTCTCTATCAATGCTCTATTTAGATACCATTGAGGGATATAAATCTCGAATTGAAGGAGACTTTGATACCTTATACACCTCAGAATCTCCTCTTAGCTATGCTGAATTATGGGAGCCAAATACCGAGTATATTATGTTTATTGAAGATAATGCTCTCAAAGCAGTAGAATCTGATACTCGTGGCTCTATTAATAACTATACCTTAGCAAAAAATATTACTCAATTTGCAAGTATGAGAATTCGTAATGATGCTCGTACTGCTATTATTGATGATAATAATATTATCCAATCATTTACCTTTCCTATTAGACGTCCCTTGATTAATATTAATAATTAAATTTTATTCACCGACTATATAAAAAAGAGGATTTGTCATCCTCTTTTTTATGATTATCGTTTTGCCCATTGTGGGGATTTTCGAGCTTTCTTGAGACCTGGTTTCTTTCGTTCTTTTACTCGTGGATCTCTTGTCAAATGATTATTGTCTTTGAGCTGTTTTTTAAGAGTTTCATCATATTTAACTAAGGCTCTCGCAATACCTAATTTAATGGCATCTGCTTGCCCGGTTATTCCTCCTCCTGATACTTTAACTGTAATATCAAAGTTCTCTACGCCTAGTACAGATAAAGGCTTAATAATATTATTCTGTTGTTCTGCTAAATCAAAGTATTCACTGACTGGCTTATCATTTACTAAAAGAGTATTTTCTTTTTTACGTGATAGGGTAATTCTTACTCGAGCAGTAGAAGATTTTCTTCTTCCTACTCCTTCATAATAATGACTGGTTTTAGTCGTTGTTGCCATACTTATTTCGTTATATCATTCTTATGTAATACCAATCGGGCTAACATCTTAGCTCTTAGTCTGTTTTTTGGAAGCATTCCATAAATAGCTTTTCTTAATACCTCGGTAGAATCTTTTGCCATTTGCTTATCAGCAGTAATTGACTTAAT
>JALQTA010000045.1 GCA_023264145.1 Minisyncoccota bacterium
AACCCCTAGAACCCAAAACAATTAATCGTATGCTCACAAGCATTCGTTCCTATTTTGTCTATTTGATAGATAATGAATATCCTTGTCCCTTATTACCTCAGCAAATCAAATTAATGAAGCTAGGGAAGTATAAATTACATTTACCCGAGCTAGAAACCTTAATACAATTCATAGAATCCCCAAAACAATTAGAATCCAATGCATTTATTGGTATTCGGAATCAAACTATATTAGAATTAATTTTTGCCTCAGGAATGCGAATTTCTGAAGTTACTCATTTAACCATTGATCAAATTCATCAAGATGATTCCAAAATTTTAATACGAGGAAAGGGGAATAAGCAAAGATTTGTATACTTAACTCCGCGAGCACATACTATATTGAATGAATATCTGACAGAAAGATATGAAATTATCAAGCAAGCCCTCCCCTCTCAATATCAAGCAGGGGAGTATATTGATCAATTTGCCTATGTATTTATTACTAAAAAGAGTTTTGATACTCTCAAAGATAATATAAAAGATCAAGCTCTCCCCTCTTCCCTATTAAATTCTCATATATCAGAGAATTATTTACAAGCTAAAATTAAATCTTATCGTTTATTACTCAATATCCCCTACCCTATCTCCGCCCATACATTAAGACATGGATTTGCAACCTATTTAGCTGAATCAGGAGCCAATCCCGCTGCGATTAAAGTATTACTGGGACATGAATCCCTTGAGACCACAACCAAATATGTGCATGCCTCCGATACCTTTGCTGAGGAAACACATGAGAATTTCCATCCCCTCAAAAAATAATGTTATTATGTATTGACAAAATAGAAGAGATGTGCTATAGTTTTGTTAGCCATTGATTTATCAATCATGAGCATGAGTTCTTTTTGCAAGCATTGGAAAAGATACGGTGCTATATATCTCTTTATAATTTCTATAATTGGATTAATATGGTCAAAAAAAATAGTTGGCATTGCAGGGTTGTTATTTCTAACAGTACCTTGCGGAATTAAAGAAATAAACAGGGATAGAAGATTGTGGTTTTTTCGCCAACTATTCTTTGCGGTTGTGGGAATCATTATCCTGCTTGCGTAATCCCTCCCCTGGCCACAGCACCAAGGCCGGCACTCAGTGTCCGGCCTTTTCATTCTAATTCAGGTAACGTATCGAGAGTATAGCAATGATCAATATGGAATTCTCCTGATTGTCTGCGTTCCAATTCTTCAAGATAAGCTCCTGTTCCGAGTGCAATTCCAATATCATATCCAAGTGAGCGAATATAAGTCCCACTAGAGCAATATATATCTAATATGAGATAGGGATATTCATATTCTAATATATCAATACGACTAATAGTTACTTTGCGCCCTGGGATATCGATATGCTCACCTTTACGGGCCAATTCATACATTTTTTTACCATTGATTTTAATAGCAGAATACATAGGAGGTATTTGCTCAATTTCGCCTATGAATTGATTGATTACTGCTTCTATTTGTTCTTGGGTAGGGATAATAGAAGTATTATATTCTTGTATGACTCCATCTTTATCATAAGTATCACTTATAAAGCCTAATTTGAGCCTTGTACGGTATAGTTTATCTTGTTTCATTAGACTCTCACTTCTTTTGGTAGACTCGCGTCCTACGAGCAAAATTAATACTCCTGTGGCAAAGGGATCTAGGGTTCCGGCATGTCCAATCTTTTTGATACCATAAAATCTGCGTAATTTGTTGACTACAGTATGTGAGGTAATTCCAGCAGGCTTATTAATGGGAATAATCATATAGGTTATTGTAGCATATAATTGTGATGTTTAGAATTTAGGATAGAAAACACTGTCCTCCTTTGGAGGACAGTTTAAAACAAAATATGCTATAATGAAAAACACAATTGCGGAGTGATATGGTGTCAGTCTACCTCATAAGTAAGACAATACAGGTTCAATTCCTGTCTCCGCTACATAATAAAGAAAAAACCTCCCATCAAGTGGGAGGAAGAATTTGACCAAGATCATGAACAAACATTGTCTCAAGTCCTGGATCACGGTCTGGAGCTGGATAAATATCGAGTCCAAGATGTTGATTGAGCTCAGTTGAGAGCTTTTGAATAGTTTCTTTAGCCTGCTGTATGTCTTCTGGGAAATTCTCAGGATTATGTTGGTGATTGATGAGAAATGTGTAGGCCCCAACAAGTTCATGGAGTTTATCATGAAGAGGTGAAGAGCTCATGAGATAATAGTGGTGAGGTTCTATCACAATATACCAAATAATATCTATATGAGCAACATAAAAAAGCGTTTTATCAACGCTTTTTTATGAATAAAGATGTAAGGTTAATTACTTAACTGCATCTTTTAATTTTTTCCCTGCTTTGAATTTAGGAGTTTTGGTTGCAGCGATCTTGATCTTTTCTAGAGTTCGAGGATTAACACCTTCTCGTGCTTGTCGTTGGGTTACTGAGAAAGTCCCAAATCCAGCTAGAGTTACAGTCTCACCTTTAGAAAGAGTCTTGGTCACTGTATCAATGAAAGCTTGAAGTACTGCTTCAGAATCCTTCTTTGAGGTTCCAGCCATATCAGCGATTGCTGATATTAATTCTGCCTTAGTTGCCATCTACACACACCCCCTTTCTTCATATTATTTTCATTAGTATTGATTGGATAATGATATCCTTGTTCCATCATATAGTATATATGCGGAATTGTAAAGGTTTTTATCGTGCAAAGTCAATAATACGTGTTTCTCGTATTAAGGTAACCTTTATTTCTCCTGGATATTTGAGCTCTTCTTCTATCTTAAGAGCAATCTTTCTTGCCATTTTTTTGGCTTGTATATCATTAATTTTATAAGGAGTCACAAATACTCGAATCTCACGACCAGCATTAATTGCATAACTTTTATCAACCCCATAAAAAGCATTGGTAATAGCCTCTAATTCACCGAGTCTCTTGATATAGTTATCCACAGAATCTCTTCGAGCACCAGGCCGAGAAGCCGATAGAGCGTCTGCAACTTGTACAATACGAGATTCAATCGTCTCATACGGATATTCTTCATGATGAGATTGCATTGCTTTAATCACTTCCTCTTTTATCCCATATTTCTGTAATAATGTTCTTCCTATTTCAACATGAGTCCCTTCAACTTCATGATCAAGGGCTTTTCCTATATCATGGAATAATCCTCCCATTTTTGCAATCATTACATTGGCGCCTAATTCTGCCGCAATAGCTCCAGCAAGATGAGCTACTTCTACACTATGCATTAATACATTTTGTCCATAACTTGTTCTAAATTGTAATCTCCCTAGAATATAGGTAAGTTTAGGATCAATACCAGTAACTCCTGTATCATATAGAGCCGCTTCTCCAGCTTCTTTAATCTTCTGATGAACCATTTCTCGAGATTTTATTACAAAATCTTCAATACGAGCGGGTTGAATGCGACCATCTTCAATAAGAGCTTCTAGAGCTAATTTAGCAATATGACGCCTTATAGGATCAAAACATGATAAGACAATACTATCAGGACTATCATCAATAATAACTTGTACCCCAGTGGCATTTTCTAGGGTTCGGATATTACGTCCTTCTTTTCCAATAATACGTCCCTTGATTTCTTCATTTTCTATAGCTACACTCGCAGTATTTACTTCAGCTGATTGCGTTTGTGCATATTTCTGCATAGCAAGAACCATAATATTCTTAGCTTTTTGTTCAAACTGAGCATGACGACTTCCCTCTAATCGTTCAATTTGTACCAAAAGATCTTCATGTGAAGTTTCTTCCACTTGAGCTAATAATTCAGATTTTGCCTGTTCTGTACTCAATTCAGCAATCTGAGAGAGTTTTTCTAATTGTTTTTGTTTGATATCTGAAACCTCTTGATGAAGTTCTTTGATTTTTTCAGCTTTTCCTTTTAGTTCTTGTCTCCAATTTTCTAATTCTTTGGTCTGATTTTCTAAATCTTTCTCTCTTCTTAGGACACTTTCTTCTAATAAAATAGCCGTTTTACGAATTTCAGAGGCTTCTTCTCTTGCTTTATCTCTTAAGAGTTCAGTCTCTTTTTCTAATTCTTTTTTGAGCTGGGCTGATTGTTCCTCGAAGGTTTTTTCTAATGATTGAATTTTAGCTTCTTTTGAGTGTAATGATCTTTTGACCACAAATAATCTGAGACCATATCCAATTCCAGTACCGAATACTAAGCTTAAAGTCAACCACAATAGTGAAATTGCAGTCATAGCATTGTTGATAAGATGATAAATATAAAGTATTTTGCATATACTAGCACATTATAGCATAAAGTATATCTCTTTGCGAATTCATTATACTATAAGGTGAAATGATGGTGAATACTTTAGTTTATACTAAAAAACTTCTACGATAAGATATCAATAGAAGTTTTTTGATAAGAGTTTAGTCTCTTGAGATTAGTATTTTTTAACAAAAGTTAAAGCCCAACCAATTTTATTCCCTCTTCCTGTTCGACCAATTCGATGAATATAATCTTCTTCAGTTCGAGGTAATTCATAATTGATAACATGAGTAATATCTCCAACATCAATTCCACGAGAAGCAACATCAGTTCCAATCATAATCCAAGCTTCATTGCTCTTGAATTTCTTAAGAGCAATTTGTCTATGCATTTGAGTCTTATCTCCATGAATTGATTCTACATCAAATCCATGTTGTTGTAAGTCACGATAAAGATTTTCTACCGCCATTTTGGTCTCACAGAAAATAAGAACTTTTTTAACTTCATCTTTATTCAAGATATCCATCAATAAATCCATTTTATTATCATTACGAGTAACTGGTACAATGTCCTGATGAACATTATTACTTGATACATTTTTAGATAATAATACATTTACTGGGTCAACAAGGAATGTTTCCATCAATTGTCGAGTTTTCCCCTCTGTTGTAGCGGAGAAGAATAATTTTTGAGTATCTTTTGGAAGTAATTCAAGAATATATCGAATTTCATCAATAAATCCCATATCCAACATTCGGTCAACCTCATCAAGAACAATAGTAGAGAAGCTTTCCATATGAATTGCTTTTCTATTAATCAAATCTTTGAATCGTCCAGGAGTTGCAATGATAAAGTGATTATGCCTGGATAATCGGAACATTTGCTTTCGAATAGGAGTACCTCCAATACATACAGTACTATAGATATTCTGTCCACGATTGGTGATTTTATGAAGTTCTTGTTCAATTTGAAGAGCCAAT
>JALQTA010000046.1:0-246 GCA_023264145.1 Minisyncoccota bacterium
CTAAGACATCAGTGAATTCCTTAAATAATATTACCGTATTCATAATAATATCATCAAAATCCATGGCATTATACTTCCTCAATTGCTTCTGATACTCTTGATATAATTCAATCGTTAACTCCTCAATAGGAGAAGTAGGATTATAGGTTGCAAATTGAGTTGCCGTAATCAAATTATTCTTTGCCTTGGATATCATATACTGAATAGTAGCAGGCTTTACCTGATCTTTTGGAATATCCCGTTTTT
>JALQTA010000046.1:256-5061 GCA_023264145.1 Minisyncoccota bacterium
AAGACTTATCATATCCCAAAGCTTCTGCTTCTTTATGCAAAATATTCAGACAAACTGAGTGAAAAGTCCCCACCATAGGCATAGCTGGCACCGACTCACCAAACGATGTTTCAAGCAAATGCTTAATACGCTCCTTCATTTCTTTGGCAGCCTTATTGGTAAAAGTTACTGCCAATATACTATAGGGGGATATTCCCTTTGCAATCATATAGGCAATACGCTTGGTAAGGGTAGAGGTTTTCCCTGAACCCGCTCCCGCCAATACCAAAACAGGACCTTCTATAGTCTGGGCGGCCTCTAATTGTTTATCATTAAGTCCTTTAAGAATGGGATGAATGCTATCTTTTGCCATTTGTGTATCAATATTACTTTTGCTATTACGTAAGAGGGAATAATGGAGGCTCCAAGCAGACTCGCACTGCTGTAGAGGGTTTTGCAGACCCTTGCCTAACTTCTCGGCCATGGAGCCAATTACGGCTTTTAGTATAGCATGGATTACTGATTTTGGGAATTATAGATATATTTATTTCTCATCTAAGATATGCTATAGTAGCCGATATATGCTAAATATTTTTCTATGTCCAAGCCCAAATCATCATCCTATACTTTCGAACCTATTGAGGAGGGGACTTTACCTTTTGACGCTAATACTAAGCGCAATATTACCGATCAACTTGCCTGGGCAAAGCGAGAGGATATACTTGAGACTATTAATGAGACCAAAATCCCTATATCTTTGTTACTCGTGAATATTGAGCGAGATAATAATATTGGTAATATCATACGCTCAGCCAATACCTTTGGAGTAGAGGAAATACTTATTTATGGGCGTAAAAAATTTGACCGCCGCACTAGTGTAGGAGCGGAATTTTTTATGCAATTTCGGCATATTCGCTTTATAGAGGAATTAGCTCCACTCAAACAGGAATTTGATATTATGCTCGGATTAGAACAAACTCCTGATTCAGTAGAATTACATTCTTATCAGTGGCCTCAAAATGCTAAAATACTCATCGCTATTGGTCATGAAGGAAGTGGACTTCCAGCCGAAGTATTAGACTTATGTGACCAAACTCTTGAAATAGAGCAATACGGAACTACAAGATCCCTGAATGTCTCTGTTGCAACAGGTATTGTGCTATATGATTATCGAGTGAAGAATAATAAATAAAAACCCTGCCATTCATGACAGGGAGTGAGAATGAGAGAAAATGTCAAAAAACAATCAAGGAGTTCCACATTTTCCGAGTCAGGGGAGACAGCTGCCTCTGAGACTCAGAATCCAAGTCCAACAGATGTCGTTCTTCTGGAGATAGTCCTCGAGGAGAATCAAAGAGATTTTCGATCAAAGCACTAACTCCAGAAATATCAATTGAAGGGGTTGAAGTAGACATTACCAAGTAAGAACAAGGCCGTCAAAGTATAGTATATAAACTATTCAATGTCAATAGGGTTTAACTAGAAACTATTCCTCCTCTAACTCATCCAATAGCTTATCCAATTCATAAGCCTCAAGAGCTTCTGTATCAATTTCAAATCTCAATTCCGGGGATCGTCCTCGAGATAAAATATCAGCCAAAAAATATTCATACTCTTTATGAGATTTACGAAGTTTCTGTAATACCGTTCCTTGTTTATCAGGAGGGAATACGGTTATTTTAATATCCGCTACTTGAAAGTCAGCACTAATATGTACTCGAGAAATGGTTACCAATATACCCGGATCAACATCTAATTCTCGGAGTAATAACATAGATAATTGCTCCTGAATAAGTTGCTGATACCGGATAATATGCCTATCTGCCATATATTATTTTTTTATTTGCTCATATACATACAAAATATCTCCTTCTACTGGAGTAGTTTTCTTGAAGGACAGAGATAATACCATTCCGCATTCATTTCCTTCTGCCACGTCTGAGACATCTTGTTTGTCCTGCTGAAGATTTGCCATTTTCCCTTGTACAATAACTTTTCCTTCTGCATTTTCTATCTCAATCAATCCATTACGAACCATACGTCCTTTTTGTACCAAACCTCCTAAAATCATACTCTTTTTATCATCTTTGAAAACTTTGAGTACTTTTAATTCCCCCAGATCAGTTCGAGTAACTTTTGGTCCTTCAAGTTGAGTAATTTGGTCTCTAATTTCATCAATTAATTCGTAAATCAAGCGGTAATACTTGATTACGACATCTTTAAGATTAGCAAGTTCTTTAATCTTCTTATCTTGCTTAATCCCAAATCCCAAAATAACCGCTTGTTGCACTT
Organism: Minisyncoccota bacterium; assembly: GCA_023264145.1. GTDB lineage: Bacteria > Patescibacteriota > Minisyncoccia > SW-4-49-11 > SW-4-49-11 > CALRBF01. The sequence continues at coordinate 2,528 of JALQTA010000046.1, forward strand.
TAGCTTGCGCAATATCATTGGCATTAATTTCTCCTACTTCTCGTCCAACAATCGTAATCTTAATATCCAATTGCACAATTTGACTCAAAGCATATTCAATAGCATCAAGAGAACCTATAGAGTCAGCTTTAATAATCAAATTCAAAGCTTTTTCTTTTTCAAGTAAAGATTGCATTACTGGATTATTAGCATGAGGTACTTTTGCAGCTTCAATAATAGAGAGTGCTTCATTTTCAGAAGCTACTACACGAAATTCATCTCCCGCAGAAGCAACCCCTTTAAGTCCCAGTATACGTACCGGCTGAGCAGGACCAGCGTCCTTTATCATAGCACCTGCATCATTGGTCATACGCCGAATTTTTCCATATACCGTATTCCCCACAATCACAAAATCTCCCATCTTGAGATTTCCATTCAACACCACAATATCAGATAAAGGTCCCGCCTTAGAGTCAAGAAATGATTCTAAAATAAATCCATCTGTTGCAGACGGGTCATAATTTGCCTTTAATTCTTCCACTTCAGCAACCAGAGCAATCATGTCCAATAACTCAGGAATACCTTCTCCTGTGACAGAAGACACATTAGATACAATAGTTTGTCCTCCCCATTCTTCAGGAGTCATATCTAATTCAGATAATTCTGCCTTAATTTTATCCAGAATAAGATTCTCTTTATCAATCTTGGTAATTACCACAATAATCGGTAATTGAGTACTTTTTGCAAGCTCAATAGCCTCTAGCGTTTGAGGCTTAATCCCTTCATCTCCCGCAATCACTACAATAATAATGTCCGCTGTTTTAATACCTCTACTTCGAATAGATTTAAAGGCTTCATGACCAGGAGTATCAATAAACGTAATCAACCCATCTTTATGCTTCACTTGATAAGACCCAATATGCTGAGTAATACCTCCAGCTTCACCCGCAGTAACATTAGCCTTACGAATATAATCAAGAAGACTGGTTTTCCCATGATCAATATGTCCCATAATGGTAACAATTGGTGGTCGAGTTTTAATAAGTGAATTTGACATAATATCTAGAGATTATTGATGAGAGGACTATTGATAGCAGAAGCCAATACTGATGCTTCTTCTTCACTGAGAGTTTGTGCAGAGCGGCCTTTTTCTATAGCTTTTGCATAAGAACGACCTCCTTGTTCTCTGGTTGCTATATGAGTAAGCAAAATTCCCGTATTTTCATTATTCAACAAGGCTATCGTAAAACTTGTCTCACCCCCCATATCCGCAAATGGGTTAAATCGCTTAATCGCAACTTTATGCAGTGTATAATTGATAAGTTTACTATGATATTGCTGTTCTGTAAAGATTTTATCTAATTGACGATCAATACTTTGAAACTTTTGAACATAAGACTCCAAGAGCTCATCCACATTATCAATGGTCTCAGACTGAAAGACACCTTTAATTTTATTTTGCAAAAACCGCACCCGCCACAAACTATATCCAGCAATTCCTATAGAGCTCAGGCTCAATATACTCAAAATAATTGTTACTGTCATATGGGCTTGATAAATTATATCATCACCCTTATAATACAACTATTCAAGCCTTTTGACAAGTGAAGTAACCAATTCATATCCTCCTTTAAAGGGAGACAAAATACAGGCGACTGAAAGGTCACCCCTACGAAATCTATAACTCCCTATGACACAATCCCAAATTATATCCTTATTAAAAGAATATCAGATAAAACCCCTAGAGTCTTTATCCCAGAATTTTTTTATTGAAAAAGATTTACTCATTAAAATTATTAACAAAATCAATATAAGCCCTGATTCCAGTATATTAGAAATAGGTCCAGGACTTGGCTCACTCACTGAATTATTGATACAGCAAAAAGTTCCCGTCATCGCCGTGGAACTCGATAAAACCTTTGCCTCTATACTCCCTAATGTACTCGGAAACCCCAAGAATCTCACCGTTTATCATCAAAATATCCTCAAATCCCAAGAACTCATAGATAACATACAGACACCTTATACCGTCATCGCTAATATACCGTATCATATTACCGGAGCTATAATTAGACTTCTCGTAGATAGGAGAAATCCCGCTGAGAGTATCAATCTCCTTATCCAAAAAGAAGTAGCCAATAATCTCCTGTCCCATGAGAAATCCTTATTCCAACTCAGTGTCAATATATATGCAGATGTCAAACTATTATCTCATATAGCCAAAGATTGCTTTTACCCACAACCCAAGGTAGACTCTAGCTTTATACAACTTATACCCCATACACGCTACGCTCAGCATAATCGAGAAGAGATAATACAACTTGCCAAATTAGCCTTTCAACAAAAGCGGAAAAAAATCTCCTCCTCACTCAAGACTAAACTCACACAATCAACAGGGGAGTATAGCCAAACTATTCAAAACCTCCTCGCCCTCCGCCCCGAAAATCTCACCATAGAAAACTGGATAGAGCTGTATCAAGAGTTAAAGTAAAACAAGACCCCGAACGCAGTTGCGAACGGGGCTGTGTACAAAATAAGGGATTAACCTCGATGAG
>JALQTA010000047.1 GCA_023264145.1 Minisyncoccota bacterium
TATTTGTACCTTTCCGTCATGAATATCAAGAAGCACTTTGCCTTGAGATGATACCTGATTTTGAGGAACCAAATATTGTACAGTACGATGAATTTGTGGTTCTAATGTGTTAAGGATTTGTTTATTATCTTCAATTCGAGAATCATACATTAATTTCTTTTGTCCAGCTCGCATTTGAGCTTTACTTTTCAAATATCCACGGTCCATACGAGAAACACTTCTATCTTGTCTACTCTTAATCCCCACCTGTATATTTTGCTCCTGTCTCCGAGACTCCAATGCAAGAGATTTATCCAATTTCTTTTTTGTCTTAAGCGCAACCTCATATCTTCGTAATCTTGCTTCATTTTCTAATCTTTTTTGTTCACGATAAAATGAAATATTTCCTCCAAATTCTCTTATATTTCCGTCCATTAATTCCCATACTCGTGAAACCACCTGATCAGCGAAGAATGTATCATGAGAAGCTATTAAAACACTATATGGATATTTCTGTATTGCCTGAATTAAATATTCTTGAGCCTGAATATCAAGATGATTAGTAGGTTCATCTAATATGAGTACTTTCGGCTTAATATAAAAAATAATTCCCAAATGCAGTTTTACTAATTCTCCCCCGCTTAAACTATCAATCTCTCTTAGGGGATTTACTGAGAAAGAGAAATCCCCCTCTAATACCACCAAAATCTCCCACCAGTCCTCCACAAATTGAGATAAATAATCACTAATACTCATCTTAGATTGAAATATTTTCAAATCTAATTGAGGTAAATACCATGTAGACTCTAATACATCTACTTTACCTCTTGTTGGTTTAATCAGTTGAGAAATAATTTTTAATAAAGTAGTTTTTCCTGAACCATTATCTCCAACAAGAGCAATTTTATCACCTTGATGAATAGTTACAGAAATATCTTTTAAAACCTGCTTAATCTGATTTTTAAAACCAATTGAATGAGTAGAAATATATAATTCTTTTGCCATATAGAACCCTTAATTCGGTTTATCATACCATACTATTAATATAAATCCTATATTGTTTCTTGTGGGGTAATATTAATTCCAAATGAATCAGGAGGTGCAGAGGTTAATGTATCTTTTGGCAAAGTCAATGAAAAGGTACTTCCCTGATCTCTACCATCAGAATGAGCAGTAATATCACCCCCATGTTTTGTCATGATTTGCTTAGCTAGATATAATCCTAATCCTGATCCATTAGGATTAATCAGGGCTGATTTTTTACCTCTTTCAAACTTTTTCCAAATTTTCTTTGACTCCGCTGCAGTAATTCCAACTCCATTATCTTTGATGTCTATCTTAAAAATACTTTTATGAGATGCATCTAAGGTTATAATAACTTTTCCTTTGCCATAAAAAACGGAGTTATCAAGAATATTATTTAATGCTTCTTTAAATTTATATTTATCTATAAATGCATGAAAGTCACTCCCTTTTGTTTTAAACATCACCTTGGTGGACTTATTCATAAAAAACTCATGTTTTGCTTCTAAAATCTCTTGGATAAATAGTTTTAAATTTACCGTATCCTTAATATTAATTCCAAATCTACCCGCATTAACATCATTAGCTGCTAATACATCATTAATAATAGCATTTAAGTTTTTCGCACTGGTATAGGTTTTTTGTAAATCATTAAGAGCATTTTGATTTAACTCATATTTTGAGTCTGATCGGGATGTAATCATCGAAAGATACCCCTGTATTACAGTTAATGGAGTACGTAATTGATGAGAAGCATTTTTAAGAAAATCATTTTTCGAATCAAGAGCAAGTTCTAATTCACTTTTTTTCTTATCTAATATCATTTGTTTTTTTGCTCCATAATACACTTCCCGCATAAGAAAGCTATATAAGGCAATAAACATTATCATAGTAACTAAGCTAGATGTTACCCCCTCTGTAAAATTTTGCCCCACTATTACAATACGAATAATTAATAATAGAATAGTAATAATCAAGGTTGTTAATAATCCTACTATAGAAAGAGGTATTCTAAATAATTGATATCTAATCATTGCAAATACAACAATGAGTGAAAGGAATACAAATGAAACTGGACCATAATATACAAATCGTAAATCTTGCAGTAGGAATGGAAAGCTAATATTAGTAATAAACATCACTAATATACTAAATATTGTCCCTATGGCAATAAGACGTATATGTTTTTGAGCTATCAAAGAAGATATAAGACGATATCTATTATATAGCAATATCATATAAAGAACACTATATACACTCATATATACAAGAAAAATATAGTATGCTGGAGAAGTATATGCAATGGGATTATCAGCATTTAATTGTAACATACCTATATTAGGAACTATGATAGCAATAAGTACTAATACATAGGGCCCATATAAAAACCGATAGGGTTGTAGGCTTCGTTGAGTAGAATGAAAAGAAAGTGCAAAAAATACGAGGGTTTGAATAATAGTGACCATAGATACAAATACTCCTATATTTGTTAGATATATTCCTAACATATTATTACTTGGATAAAAATATACGGTCCTTAACCCTAGCCACAAAGCCCAACTAAAGATAGAATACCCAATAAAGGCAAAATACTTGGAAGATGTATATCGTCCATTTGATAGTTTATAGGCAAATAAATAAATAAATATACCGATGGTGAGGTTTACCAGTCCACTTAAAATAAGAAGACCTAATGATAAAAATTGTTCATTCACGAGCATATATGTATTTTAATATCTATTTTAAGTATAGCACATTAAATCTTATCTCATCATCTCTTTTCTTACCTTGTCCTTCATCACCTGAATAATAGCATCCACAGAATCCTTATCATCTAGCTTATTAGTTTTCACGATATGACATCTTTGACACTGATGAATAACGTCAACTGGACTACCTCCCTGCGTTATAATATCAATAGGCTTCATAATTCCATGACACTGTTCCTGCCTATCCCCTGGATATGTATCAACATGCAGTGAATATAAACAATGTGGGCAGTGATTGGTATAACCAGTACCCTGAACTTCATAAGAGCAAACACTACATACAAAGTCTTCTTTATTACGAATGAATTGTTTCATCAAATAATCAATAGAGTGATTATACTTTTTTTATCTGTAAAGAATCAAGTTCTACTGGAGTATTTCTCCCAAACATATTCACTAATACCTTCAACTTACCTTTAGCATCATCTACTTCTGATACCTTCCCTTCAAAATCTTTAAAAGGACCATCAGTGATCTTCACTAAATCATCTACATCAATATTAAGAGTATATTTAGGTTCTTCTTTTGTAACTTTCTTTTCAATAAAATGCATTTCATCAGGAGAAACAGGAATAGGAGTAGTTCCTGCCCCTATGAACCCAGTTACATTAGGAGTATTTCTTACAACATACCAAGAATTATCCGTTACTATCATCTCAACAAAAACATATCCAGGGAAAATTCTCTCTTCTACCGTAACTCTTTTGCCATTCTTAATTTTAATTTTCTTTTCCTTAGGAACAATAACATCAAAGATATAATCTTCCATGGAAAGAGATTCTATTCTTTTTTTCAAATTTTGTGCTACATTATCTTCTAGTCCTGATACACTATGAATAACATACCAATTTTTTTCTGTGCTGATAGGATGTTGTTTTGCCATATAGAGGAACTAAATTATAAAATAAATTGTTGCAAGATATAATTGAACGATATATCTAATCCACCCAGTACTATCATTGAGGCTACTGATATTGCTACTACAATTCCAGTATATTGCAGTGACTTTTGACGGCTTGGCCAAGTAACTTTTTTCAATTCTACTTGGGATTCTTTAATATAGCGTATTGGGCTTATCATAATATCTTTAAATAGCATGCTTAATATTACCTTATATTCTTTAAATTGTCAAAATTTACACAAAAAACATCTGAATAGATTCCCGTCCAGACTCACTAATATCTACCACAACAAAATAATGTCCGTCAATATCATCATCAAAATAGTGCTTTTGGATACGACCAATAACTTCATACGGAGTAAATTCTTGCTGTAAAAGAGCAGTAACTCCCCATGTTAAGGCAGTATGATAAAAGTAATGAGTATTATGAGTAATTACAAAAACAGGAATTTCTGATCTAAATTGAGACATATATTCGGCTACACCCTTTCCTTCCTTATCGATGATAATAATCGCATCAACTTCACTAGCTCTTGCTAAATGTTGAGCCCCATAAGCCAATTCTTTATAGATATTTTTTGAATCATCACTTGAAATATATTCATCTTCAAAATTATCATATGTTGACTCTTCGGTAGCAGTAATAATTTTTTGCATCATAAGTACCGCTTGTAAAGGATACGCTCCCCCAGAAGTTTCTCCAGATAGCATTACCGCATCGGTATGATCAATAACAGCATTAGCTACATCTGAAACCTCAGCTCGAGTTGGACGAGGATTACGTATCATAGAATCAAGCATTTGAGTTGCTACAATAACACGCTTCCCTTTTAAAAGAGCTAATTCAATAATATGCTTTTGAATAATAGGTACTCGTTCAGCCTGAACCTCTATACCTAAATCTCCTCGAGCAACCATTACCCCATCAACAACATCCAAAATAGACTCAATTTGTTCTACTGCATCAGGTTTTTCAATTTTTGCAATAATTAATGGCTCTTGTATCTTATGCTCTGCTGCTGCAATAAGACTTCTTAATTCCTTAATATCTTCGGCAGATCGTACAAAAGACATAGCAACAAAGTCTACACCTTGTTGTAGTCCAAATACTAAGTCAGCCTTATCTT
>JALQTA010000048.1 GCA_023264145.1 Minisyncoccota bacterium
GGTACATTGATCGTGTATTAGGTGAGCTTAATATTGCGGCAGTAGATGGGATTGTCGCTGATTTGGGATTGTCTTCAATGGAATTAGATGATGGATCTCGAGGATTTAGTTTTAGAGAAGACGCTCCTCTTGATATGAGATTTGATATTGAGTCTCAGGAATTTACCGCTTGGGATATTGTGAATACCTATTCTCAAGATGAATTAACTCAATTATTTAAAACATTGGGGGATGAACCCTTTTCAGGTCGCATTGCTCGAGTGATTGTAGAAGCTCGAAGAGTAAAAAAAATAAAAACAACACAAGAATTAGCAGATATTATTGTTTCTATTGTTCCAAAAAAGTTTGCCAAAAAATCAATTCATCCTGCAACTCGAGTCTTTCAAGCTCTCCGTATGGAGGTTAATGACGAGATTGGAGCCTTAAAATCGCTTTTATCTTCAAGTTTCTCACTTTTGTCTTCTTCAGGAAGATTGGTAATTGTTTCATTCCATTCAGGAGAGGATCGTATTGTAAAGCAGATGTTTCGAGATTGGCATCAATTGGGCTTGGGCACGATTCTGACAAAAAAGCCCATTGTACCAACAGACTCTGAAATTCATCTCAACCCACGATCTCGCTCTGCAAAATTACGAACCATTCAAAAATCATAACTATACTTATATGAAAAAAAATAATGCCATTCCTTACCTTCTTGCTTCAGCTATATTACTTTTTGTAGTATTTATTGCCGAGAGTAGTAATTTATCTATTCAGGGATATGTGATACAAGAGAATCAAAAAGAGTTAGAGGAGATGCAACAACGATATGTTGAACTTAATACTCAAGTAGCACAATATAATGCAATTGGTAATTTACGGCAAAATCCAGAAATTGCTACAATGGAAACAGCACAATTTGTGTATTTAGATGCTGATGGTGCATTGGTGAAAAAGTAATATATGGCAATAAGGGCTCCGAGACATAAAGCCGTACAAAAGATCACCTATTTTAGGTGGAGATTTGGTGTCTTTTGTTTTATCTTTGTGTTTTTATTTGGAGCTATTATGTTAAGAGCTGTACAATTGCAAATTATTGATCATCAAGAATATAAAGAAAAGGCTGAGGGGCAGCATGTAAGAGAATCAAAATTAATTGGAAAAAGAGGTAATATTTATTTTCAAGACTTAAAATTAGGATCTCAGTTTCCAGTGGCGATTAATCGTAAAATGTATAATGTAGGAATTGATGCTAAACAAATTGCAGCAAGTAGTGCGGAGAATAGAGAAAAAGTTATCAATTTTATTGAGGCTAACTTTCCTGATCGAGATAAAGAGCGATTAAATGAAGAGCTACAAAAAACAGATAAGCAATGGTATATTTTTGCTCGAGATATTCCAGAGAATGTTATTAAACCTATTGAAGAGCAGGGGTTAAAGGGATTTATATTAGAAGAGGAGATAGAACGGTATTATCCAGAAAATAGTCTAGGTTCCCATATTTTGGGATTTGTTTCCCAGAATACACTTGAAGGACAATATGGAGTTGAGCAATATTATAATGATATATTAGCTGGTGAGAATGGATTTGAACGAGGAGAGCGTGATGTACGAGGAACATGGCTTGCTAATACTGAAAGAGAAAAACAGGCAGCGGTAGATGGTTCTACTCTTGTTCTTACGATAGATCATACCTTGCAGTTTAAATTAGAAGAAATACTAGGACAATTGGCTGAAGAGTATAAAACCAAGGTAGCTCTTGGAATTATTATGGATCCAAAAACGGGAGATGTGTTTGCAATGGCAGCTAATCCAGGATTTAATATTAATGAATATGGTCAAGTTGAAGATATTAAAGTATTTCGTAATCCGGTTATTTCAAATTTATATGAACAGGGATCTATCTTTAAGCCTATCACAGTTGGAATTGGATTAGAAAATAATATTATTACCCCTACAAGTACCTATGAAGATAAGGGTAGAGAGGTTTTGAATGGATTTACTATTGCAAATTGGTCGAATAAAACCTATGGAACACAAACAATGGGTTATGCCTTAGAAAATTCATTAAATCTTGGAATGACGTTTATTCAGCGAAAATTAGGAAGGGAGTTATTTGTGGCAGGAATTAGAGATAAATTCCAAGTGGGGAACAGAACAAATATTGATTTGCCTGGGGAGGCGAATAATAATATTAGCAATATTACTAAATCTGAGAGAGATTCTCGTGAGATTAATTATGCTAATGCTTCTTTTGGGCAGGGAATATCTATGACGCCAATTCGAATGCTGACTTCTTTTAATAGTATTATTAATGGGGGAAAGATAGTTAGGCCTCGGGTAGTAAAGTCTATTCAAAAACCTACAGGTGAAATTCAAACATTTGAACCGGAAATACAAGGTCAATCAATGTCAGAAGAAAAAGCAAATGAATTAGCTAAAATGTTGGTAGATGTTGTAGAAAAGGGATCAGGAAAACAAGCAGCAGTACCGGGATATAGTATTGGAGGAAAGACTGGTACTGGTCAAATTGCAGTAGGAGGAAAGTATATTAAAGATGGTGGACCAACATATCAATCATTTATTGAGTTTGCTACTTTAGATGATCCGAAGTATACTTTACTTATATCCTTAGATAGTCCACAGGGAGCTCGATTCTCCGATGTATCGGTGGTACCTAAAATGAGAGAATTAAATGAATTTTTATTAAATTACTTTGAAATTAAGCCAGATAAGCCGATTAACGATTAGTTCGATATGAAACAGATAATATATAATATTCTTAAATATTCCGCTAAACAGTTATTAAAACGCTATAATCCTACTCTTATCGGAGTGGTTGGAAATGTAGGGAAGACAAGTATGAGAATGAATATGGTTTCATTTTTATCTCAATTTAGTCCGGTGGGAACGAATATTGATAATTATAATACTCCTATTGGAATATTCCTTTCCTTTTTAGGTGAATCTTCTCCGAAAAAGAATATATTCGCATGGATATCAATTACGATGAAAGCTCTTTCTCGAGCATGGTTTGGAGATAAGGATTTTTCTCCAATTTGGGTCCTAGAATTAGGAGTTGATGCTCCGGGGGATATGGATGAGTTTATTGATGATTTATTTGAGTTTGATGTTATTGTCTTTGGATTTATTGGATCAAATCCCGTACATCTATCTCAATTTAATAGTAAAAAAGATTTAATTCATGAAGATGCTAAAGTATTGCGTAATTTGAAACCAGAAGGATTGCTTATTATTGATGGAGATGATCCGGTACTTAAATCTATTTATCGTAAAAGAGAGCATGTAATGACATTTGGGTATGGAGATGTTGATGTAAAAGCTTCAGACTTTAAAACATCAATTGATGTGATTGATACAAAGGAGCAATGGAGTACGTATTATAGTAGTATTGTTCCCAAGGGATCTTTTAAAGTTGAGTATAGAGGAAGTAGTATTCCATTTCAGGTTAATTATATTTTAGGAAAACATCAGGTATTAGCAGTTCTTCCTTCTATAGCCTTGGGTATTGCTGATGATATGAATCTGATTGATATTTCTCAAAAGATAACATCAATTCAACCGATTAAAGGAAGATTACGATGTTTGGAAGGTATCAAAGACACATTATTGATTGATGACACCTATAATGCAGCTCCAGCTGCGGTAGAGATGGCTTTAGATACACTAGGATCAATTTCTATTAAAGGTGCTCGTAAAGTAGCTATTTTAGGGGTTATGCGGGAATTAGGAGATGATACCAAACAAATTCATACTCATATTGGTGAGGTGGCTGCAAAGGTAGCGGATGTATGTATTGGGGTTGGAGAAGAGGCAAAAGATATATTATTAGCATTTCATCAGAATAATCCTCAGGGAACATATCATTGGTTTGAAGATTCTGAGGAAGCGGCTTTACACATAGTTGACTTTATTACCTCAGATGATATTATTTTAGTAAAGGGTTCACAATTTTCTCGCATGGAAAAAGTATCAGCAGAACTCTTATCAAATAAACGTTATCGAGCAGAACTCTTAACTCGGCAGTCCCAAGAATGGCAATAATGAAATATGAAGAAATCAACACAGTCCTTTAAAAAAGCGTTTGAAGAGCTAGAAATAGTGACGCATAGTCTTGAACACAATGATACCTTAGACCTTAGTAAAGGAGTAGAACTCTTCGAAAAGGGTATGGAATTAGCTCAAATATGTAAAACTCATTTATCCGAAATAGAAAATACCATTATCAAAATCCAAAATAAATATTCCACTATTCATGACGAATCTCAAACATAGTATCTTTATTTTTTTTATAGCTCTATTTCCTCTTCAGGTTAATGCCGATACGGAAGATATAATTGTATACACCAAATGTGATATTAATCAATATGAGGATCAGTTAGCTCCTGATTGGTATTTAGTAGAAGAAGGTCAAGTCTCTGAACAATGTATTATTGAAGAAATTCCGGAACAAAAAATTTATTTAGCTACCAATGATACTCATTATGCAAATCAATGGGCTCTCAAAAATACTGGGCAAAATATTTTAGGACAGTCAGGTACGGTAGGCTTAGATATTGGGTTTGAAGGAGCTTATCCTAATATTCGGAATATTCCCAAAGGAAACACCAAAATAGCCTTAATTGATACGGGAGTGACGGTTATTCCAGAAACCTCGGGTCAAATTTTACCGGGATATAATGTTATTAATGATACGAATAATGCTACTGATGATAATGGTCATGGTACGTTTATTTCTTCCGTTATCGTATCAACCGTGAA